>JAUSTR010000055.1 GCA_030812955.1 Bacillus alveayuensis | reverse complement strand
AGGGCGAAAGGAGTACGAGGTCGTAGACCCGAAACCAGGTGATCTACCCATGTCCAGGGTGAAGTTCAGGTAACACTGAATGGAGGCCCGAACCCACGCACGTTGAAAAGTGCGGGGATGAGGTGTGGGTAGGGGTGAAATGCCAATCGAACTTGGAGATAGCTGGTTCTCTCCGAAATAGCTTTAGGGCTAGCCTCAAGGTGAGAGTCTTGGAGGTAGAGCACTGATTGGACTAGGGGCCCTCATCGGGTTACCGAATTCAGTCAAACTCCGAATGCCAAAGACTTATCCTTGGGAGTCAGACTACGAGTGATAAGATCCGTGGTCGAAAGGGAAACAGCCCAGACCGCCAGCTAAGGTCCCCAAGTATACGTTAAGTGGAAAAGGATGTGGAGTTGCTTAGACAACCAGGATGTTGGCTTAGAAGCAGCCACCATTTAAAGAGTGCGTAATAGCTCACTGGTCGAGTGACTCTGCGCCGAAAATGTACCGGGGCTAAACGTATCACCGAAGCTGCGGACTGTTCTTCGAACAGTGGTAGGAGAGCGTTCTAAGGGCGTCGAAGCTAGACCGTGAGGACTAGTGGAGCGCTTAGAAGTGAGAATGCCGGTATGAGTAGCGAAAGAGGGGTGGGAATCCCCTCCACCGAATGCCTAAGGTTTCCTGAGGAAGGCTCGTCCGCTCAGGGTTAGTCGGGACCTAAGCCGAGGCCGAAAGGCGTAGGCGATGGAGAACAGGTTGATATTCCTGTACCACCTCCTCACCGTTTGAGCGATGGGGGGACGCAGGAGGATAGGGTAAGCGCGGCGCTGGTTGACC
Source organism: Bacillus alveayuensis (assembly GCA_030812955.1). Taxonomy (GTDB): domain Bacteria; phylum Bacillota; class Bacilli; order Bacillales; family Aeribacillaceae; genus Bacillus_CB; species Bacillus_CB alveayuensis. The sequence goes on along the minus strand of JAUSTR010000055.1, from coordinate 353 downwards.
GCGTCCAAGCAGTTAGGCTGATAAGCAGGCAAATCCGCTTATCATGAGGCTGAGCTGTGATGGCGAGGGAAATAGAGTACCGAAGTTCCTGATTCCACACTGCCAAGAAAAGCCTCTAGCGAGGTGAGAGGTGCCCGTACCGCAAACCGACACAGGTAGGCGAGGAGAGAATCCTAAGGTGAGCGAGAGAACCCTCGTTAAGGAACTCGGCAAAATGACCCCGTAACTTCGGGAGAAGGGGTGCTCTGGTAGGGTGATAAGCCCGAGAGAGCCGCAGTGAATAGGCCCAGGCGACTGTTTAGCAAAAACACAGGTCTCTGCGAAACCGAAAGGTGAAGTATAGGGGCTGACGC
>JAUSTR010000054.1 GCA_030812955.1 Bacillus alveayuensis | reverse complement strand
GGGCTCTGACTACTTGTAGGCACACGGTTTCAGGTTCTCTTTCACTCCCCTCCCGGGGTGCTTTTCACCTTTCCCTCACGGTACTGGTTCACTATCGGTCACTAGGGAGTATTTAGCCTTGGGAGATGGTCCTCCCTGCTTCCGACGGGATTTCACGTGTCCCGCCGTACTCAGGATCCACTCGGGAGGGAACGAAGTTTCGACTACAGGGTTTTTACCTTCTCTGACGGGCCTTTCCAGACCTCTTCGTCTACCTCGTTCCTTTGTCACTCCACTTCGAGTGTCCTACAACCCCAAGAGGCTTACCTCTTGGTTTGGGCTGTTTCCGTTTCGCTCGCCGCTACTCAGGAAATCGCATTTGCTTTCTTCTCCTCCGGGTACTTAGATGTTTCAGTTCCCCGGGTGTGCCCTCCATGCCCTATGGATTCAGACATGGATACTGCTCCATTACGAGCAGTGGGTTCCCCCATTCGGAAATCTCCGGATCTACGCTTACTTACAGCTCCCCGAAGCATATCGGTGTTAGTCCCGTCCTTCATCGGCTCCTAGTGCCAAGGCATCCACCGTGCGCCCTTTGTAACTTAACCGTCGACAAATGATCAGCGTCGAATGGCTGTGTTGGCTTCGTCTCTTGCGCTACTCATGTACCCTACAAACGTACACTCCGTTGCTCAGAGACTCGCCGCCTTGCACTTCTCGCTGCTTATTTGTCTTTTGTCCGGCAAATGATCAGCGTCGTTCTTCTTTGTCAGCTTCGCTCGTTCAGATCCTCATGTACGACTGTGTACACTCCGGTCTTCACTCGCTCGCTTCCTCGAAGCACTCGCTTCTCATTTCCCTTTCATTCCTAAAATGAGCGTATTTCAGTGAAACCTTACATTTACACTTTACGTTATCTAGTTTTCAAAGAACCATTCGGCAAATAATGAACGGCTCGTTCCTAATTTGCCTCTATTAGGTGAATGAAATGATGAATCTTGTATGTCGTGATATGGTGGAGCCTAGCGGGATCGAACCGCTGACCTCCTGCGTGCAAAGCAGGCGCTCTCCCAGCTGAGCTAAGGCCCCAGAGATGGTGGGCCTGAGTGGACTTGAACCACCGACCTCACGCTTATCAGGCGTGCGCTCTAACCAGCTGAGCTACAGGCCCATCTCTACTTATATTTCGAGAGAATGATCTCTCAAAACTAAACAAAACGGGAAGCGTTCCTTTTTTAAACGTTATCTTCCTTAGAAAGGAGGTGATCCAGCCGCACCTTCCG
>JAUSTR010000053.1 GCA_030812955.1 Bacillus alveayuensis | reverse complement strand
GTCTCCTGTGTGGAAGAAACAGGCCCTCTCTATTCTAAATCCATTTCAGAGATAACCCTATCTATCTTACATTACACAAAATTCTTGACGGTACCCTTTTTAATAAATTCACGAATAAAATAAGTTTAATTCACTTCATCAGGAGCCTCATTTCGCTTAGAGGTCGGAGTTATAGTAAGGTTAAGAATTAACTTCACCATATATTAGCGAAATCCCATTAATTTTAACTATTTATGTTTGAGGGTTCTTCTTTTAAAATCCTTTTAAATTTCTTCTCAAACACAAATAATAAAATACCGCTAATAATAATCATTCCACCAATAATTTGTGATGTAATAACGGATTCCCCTAAAAAAATATAGGCTAAAATAATGGAGCCGATAGGTTCAAACAAAATGGTTACTGAAATGACATTTGTACTGATCCATTTTAAAGACCAATTAAATAACGAATGTCCTAGTAATGTTGGAATAAGCGCTAAAAGAATAAAACAAACCCAATCATTGTATGAATATCGAACCAGTGGATATTGCAATAAAACACAATAGAAAAACAAGGTAACCGTACTAATTCCATAAACGATAAATGTATAGGCAGTTAAAGAATGTTTTTTTCTTACATGCTGACCAAACAATAAATAAGCTGTTATCATTATGCAGGCTGCCAGAGCTAAAAAGTCTCCAAGTAGTGCCATACCGCTAATTTGAAAGTCGCCCCAACTAATAATAATACTTCCTATAGCCGCCATAATGGCACTAAAAAAAGCATGAAGGGAAATTTTTTCATGAAAGAAAAAATAAGTGCCGATAAATGAAAAAATCGGCTGAAGTGTTACTAGTACAACAGAACTAGCAACTGATGTGTAGTTTAAAGATTCAAACCATAAAATAAAATGAAGTGCTAAAAAAACACCTGCAATGATACTATTTAACCACTCTTTATTCGTAAATGTTTTTAATTCAGGCATGCTTTTCCATAAAAAATAGGGCAAAATGAATAACGTTGAAAAAAGTAAGCGATAAAAAGCAATAACAGCTGATGGAGCTGTGGCAAGCTTCACTAATATGGCAGAAGTGGAAACAGCAATTACTCCGATTGCTAATGCTATATATGGTAAAGATGTTGATGCTTTCACGGTTATTGCTCCTCCTATTTGTCTTGGTTATTTATTACTATTCTACAAAGAGAAATTAAGATGTAAATTAGCACATTATTTCAGAATCCCTTTTTCAAATTATTTCAGGCGGATTCGGAAATAATGTGCAAAATTTTTGCGGATTGTTCCGGATTT
>JAUSTR010000052.1 GCA_030812955.1 Bacillus alveayuensis | reverse complement strand
CATCTATTTTGCTCATCCTCTTTTTTTCAAGGAAACCTCCCCTTGAAACAGATGGAAGAGGATTTAGCTTCCTCCCACAAACATTTTACTCATACACTGATAATATGTAAGTTATCCATTCTCTCCTTTCGCTATGAATGTGGTGCGTGTGCGATAAAGGCTTGACATGGAGCCTCTACGGGCACGATTTTTTGCGCTGGAGCGATGACAGATAACATCCCGCGTGGCTAAAACAGCCTATCTTGCCCGTCTCTCCATACAAGCCTCTCACCACGTTCGATGGTTAGGATGCTTGAGCCATCATTTGGCGGCTATTTCATTGACGATTTGCTCTTAACGCAACACCTCAAGAACCACCTTAGCTTTAAATTCTGCGGGATATCGGTTTCTTTTTTTCATGGTATCATTCATTATAACTTATTTGTCACGCTCATGTGTCTTACCTTATGGGAGCATTATATAGTTTCTTAACGTGTTTGATGAATCAAATTGAACAACTCAGAAAATTCTTGCTTATTCATTGTACTTATTAGTTCATTTGTTGTGTTTTTTGTGTCATCCTTATCCATGGGAATTATCCTTATTTTCAGTTAAAAAGTTTGTCAGCTCTTCTTGCTCTCTCATTCCTTACCTGCAATTCTTTGTGGCTCTATACTAAATGTGGTGGTCATGCTTATCATCTCAAGGGTTCAGATAATCCGCAAAAAATGATAAAAAAATAACACCTCCATCTCTCTCTTTGATAATCTAAAGTTGCGACACAAAAGACACCAAAGGGAGAGAAGATAGGTGCTTACTCATTTTATCATAAACTTATTAGGGATTAAAGATAAGCATGTAGAGATTTTTGATTCAGGGGAAGAACAAGGTGTATTTTGGTTTGAATTGTATACACGTGTGAAAATACAGAAATGTCCGAAGTGTAAAAGCCGTACAAAACGCATCCATAGCTATCGAATGCAAAAAATACAGAGTTCATCAGTGGTGGGAAAAAGAGTGTACTTACATGTGAAGAAGCGAAGATATCGTTGTACAACATATGCTCATACTTTTATTTTATAGTAATGCTTAAACACCGAAAGATTTTAAGTGGTACTGTTTCTAAAAAAGTTTGAATTAATAAGCAATAAATATTCAAAAGATATAACTGAAGACTATAGTTTTTTCCTAACATCATGCCATTCATTCTTGTTCACGGGGCTGTCTGATAAGTCCCTAAAATGAAGCAAGTGGAGAAAAACGAGTCGTTTTTCTCCACTTGCTTTTGTATTATTTCGGCTATGACCTGAAA
>JAUSTR010000051.1 GCA_030812955.1 Bacillus alveayuensis | reverse complement strand
TTAAGAAATAATGTTAGGAATTTTGTCGAAAAATATTTTTTTGACACCCCTGAAACGGCTACAACCGTTGATATATCAACATTTATAGAGGGAGGTGATAATATGTTCCAAGTCGCAGAAAAATTCTTCTTATCTATTTCTACTGCAACAGCAATTACTGAAGCAGTAAATAATGGGTTAGGTATTTTAACAGTAATTGCATTAGCAGGTGCAACGTATGGATGGGGAGCATTAGTGTATCCAATTATCCGCGGTGCAGTTGCCAAATGGGGGGTAAAAAAAGCTGCCGCTTGGTAAAAGTAGCAGCCTATTTTACCCATTTGTAATTGGAAAAAGGGCATAAAGTCCATAAGGGGTTCTATTTAATCATAATAAATAATAATGGTCTTTGTACCCCTTTTCCAGTTTAATTATTAGTATACATGGGGTGTACGGAATGAAAAAGTATTTAACTTTTTTTACAAACCCAATTTTATTTATGGAATTATTATACTCTAAGCCAAAAATTTTAATACCAAGTATTCTTGCTGCTTTAATTCCATTAATAACTTATCAAAATTTAAATGATAAACTTTCATATTTAGATACAAAATGGATTGTTTTGATATTAGTGCTAATTTCTATTTTATCAGTTTTTTTCTTTTTTATTACATCTTTTATTATTTACCTTTTACTATCTATAGTTTTAATAGAAAGTGAAAGTAACATTACTTTTAAAAAAGTCTATTCAATTTATGGTTATACACAATTCCCAAAATTCATTTTAGCTTTGATAATAGCCCTATTTCTTTCTTTACATATACTTTCAGTGAATTCGTCATCTTCTTTTTTAACCTCCATCTTATACTTTTTTACAAATCCACTAATGATATGGAAATACATATTATTAGTGAGTGGATTTTATGTACTAACAAGAACAAGAATGAAAATATTAGTAATTCTAGCGGTTTTTTTTGCAATTGCTGAAGTAGGGTTGAATTATCTAATATCTAGTCAAATTTCTTTAAATTTAATGAATTAAATAGGTGATAGAGGTATGAAAACGTTCTACAATTATTTACTATTCAGACAGAAATCCTTTGTATATTACAAATTTGATAGATTAATTATTCCCTTTAAAACTCTTACAGCAGTATTAATAGGGATATTCATTTTGTTGTTTATTGGTAGTATTTTTCTTTTCTATCAATTGAACACAAATATATTAAGTGATACATCAAAAACCTACTTAGTACTTGTATTAGTATTTACTTTTTTGTCATCTGGAATAAATACAGCATTGGTTAGTTCTAATAAAAAACAAAAAGTAAATAATGATTTAAATTTTTTACTAACTAAACCATTATCTCCTAAGCTAATATTGTTGTTAAAGTACTTTGAAAGAATGTCTCTTCACCATAGTTTGTGATTTAAGCACAATTCTGGCAATTAGTTAGCTAGATTATGGCCCCTCACAATCTCTCCTTCTTCAGCTTACAG
>JAUSTR010000050.1 GCA_030812955.1 Bacillus alveayuensis | reverse complement strand
AACTCAACTTTCGCAGTGAAAAATTTATGATTAATCCTTGATTTGATAGGTTTCTTTGGGTATCTCATATTCACTTGACACTGAAAAAATTCGTCTAAAAAACAAAAAGACACCTCTTTCTTTTGGTAAACTATTGGTGACCAAACCAAAAACCAAAGAAAGAAAGGTGTCACCATTATGATAACGAAAAAAGAGTATTTTGCGCAATTACCAAAAGAAATAAAAGACGGATTTTCTGAATTACAAATTGGTAAACATTTAAGAAAAGCTGGAATTATCAAGGCTTGTGGTTATTCTTGTTTATCGATTTTTCAACTATTATTTCTTCTTGTTTTTCAATACAGAAACTGGTACCACGCCTTACAAAGCAAAAAGGCTGCCGATTTACCAGGAAAAGATACCATTTATCGTTTTTTGAACTCGTCTACGTATAACTGGAGAACCTTTCTACTGTCTCTGAGCTCCGAAGTGATTCGTCGTGTGAAACAAACGATTTCGAAGCGCCGTGTTACCGTGTTGATTGTAGACGATTCGATTTATTCTCGTAACCGTAGTAAATCGGTTGAACTTCTAGCTAAAGTATTCGATCATTCCACTCGTCAGTTTGTCAATGGTTTTCAACTATTAACGCTCGGATGGTCCGATGGCTTTACATTTGTACCTATCGATTTCGCTCTTTTGAGTTCAGCGAACCAAAAGAATCGCTTGAACGAAATCCATTCGTCTATTGATAAACGAACCACAGGCTACAAACGACGGCTCGAGGCATTGGAAGCAAAACCAAACATGGTGTTGACATTAGTAGAACATGCATTGGATAAAGGGATTTTCGCTGATTATGTGCTCATGGATACATGGTTTACTCATGCCCCGTTGGTGGAGAAGATTCACTCCAAAGGCCTTTTTGTCATTGGCATGGTCAAACAGCTGAAACAACGGTATCTCTTCAACGGAGAACGATTAACCTTGGAACAACTGTATCGAAAAGCGAAACGAGACATTGGCAAAAAAGAAACACTCGGCTCGATTCACGCAACCCTTCATACGGGTTTACCAGTGAAAATCGTGTTTGTGCGGAATCGAAACAACCAAAGTGAATGGCTGGCCATTTTGAGTACAGATACCACGCTGTCTAATGAAGAAATCGTTCGAATCTATGGGATGCGTTGGGACATCGAAACCTTTTTTAAATTCAGTAAATCGTTTTTACATTTAGCCAAAGAGTTTCAAGGTCGTTCCTATGACATGATGATTAGCCATACTACCATTGTCTTCACTCGGTATATCTTGATTGCTTGGCAGCTTCGAAAAGAAGAGGATCCGAAGACCATGGGCAACTTATTCTTGTTTCTATGTGACGAAGTAAAGGAGATGGACTTTAAAACAGCTTTACTACAATTGATTTCTCTTTTCCAAACTTTGGCTGAAGCTAAGGTTTATTTGAGTATGGACATTTTTCAGTGTCAACTGTCCAATTGGATTACTTCTTTACCTCGTTATATCAAGGACTGTCTTCATATTTCTGTGTGCGAAAGTTGAG
>JAUSTR010000049.1 GCA_030812955.1 Bacillus alveayuensis | reverse complement strand
GAGCCAATTTCATAATTGCTCTTTTTAAAAATACAAAAACCTACAGAATTTCTTAATTGTATTTTTAAAAACAGAAATCATGCAGCTTGTTGCTGAATGAATTGTGCGTTGATGCGATCTACAGCCAATTTTGATGCGTTATAAATCAATACAACCATGTCAAAATGGATTTTTGCCCGTTTTCCGGTACGATAACGAACGTTATTAAGCTGAAAAAACTCTTTCAGATAGGCATTGACTCGTTCAACGGCAGTCCGACGCTTGTAAATGTTATCCCAAGCTTTGGATCCACGGGCTGGTGCTGTGTACTTTCTTAGGTCTTGGGTTATTTTCACTTTATAAACCTTTTGACAGATGCCTTCATTGGCTAGCGGGCAGTCTTTACACTCTTTCGGTCTCGTGTATTTTAGGGTTTCATATTTAGCGTCAAAACTATCATAACAGTAAGAATGCTCGCGAAAACAAGTCGGGGCGAAATGTTTATCAAAACCTATTGGTTCCCCTTCATTTCGCTTGTTGTATGCAATCACAGACTGCTGTCCCATTCGATGAACCTGTTCGTAAATTGGCTCATAATCGTACCCTGCATCCATTGTTTGATAACGCAAAGATGGAAGAGGAAGTTCATGAATCCCTTTCAGTAACGGGATCGCTGCCTTTCCGTCATTTAAATTACCGGAAGAAAATAGGGACTGTAAAATATACTGACTGGACGCACCAACTGCCAAGTGTCCCTTGTAGCCATACCAGAAAACATTCTTGCCTTCTGAGTTCTTCTTCACACCCCATTTCGGGTCTTGAGGAACTTCTGCACGCAGTTCAACTAAAGGTGCGTCCAACTGGGCTTCGATTTTCTTTTCGTATAAAGGCTTATTGGCTTCTTTCTCAGCTTGTTCTTTTAGCCATTGGTCACGCTCTTCTTTCGATTTGCGACCGCGTTTTTTAGGCGCATTTTTTGGCTTTTCTGCTTTTGGAGGTGCTTGATCACGTGCTTCAAAATGTGTGGCGTCAATGGCAATGGTGTCATCGATAATAAAGCCTTCTGAAATCGCTTGAAGGACTACTTTTTCTTGGACCTTTTCTAAAACGTTGGATTCGCTTAATTTGCTTAAAAGCCGAGAATAAGAGGCCTCAGAAGGTACACTGTCCGACACAAGAAATCCGCAATTCAGCTTGAAAGCAATATCTTCATTTAGTCGTTTAACCAGGTCTTTTATTGTTGGAATTCGTTCCACGTATCGAATAAAAGCGGAAATAATCATCGCTGCATAATTCAGCTCTACCGGCGCACCAAAACGAGACTTTTTCGTTACTGCATAGTAAATTTCATCTAAATCTATAGAAGAAATAATTGCCTCATAACGATGGGTAGGTTCCATCTCATATAATTCTTGGATGTCAAATAAACTTGGTTGTCGTATAATGGTCATAAGAAGCACTCCTTCAGTCTTTTTTGGTTTTAATTGTCTATGACCATTATACAAGATTTGGGGAGGTGCTTCTTTTTTAATTTCTTGAACTCGTTGGAGGACAAGGGCTAAGAATTATGAAATTCATTC
>JAUSTR010000048.1 GCA_030812955.1 Bacillus alveayuensis | reverse complement strand
ATCCGGAACAATCCGCAAAAATTTTGCACATTATTTCCGAATCCGCCTGAAATAATTTGAAAAAGGGATTCTGAAATAATGTGCTAATTTACACTGTTTGTGTTATCAGTGTCGCAAATATGTCCTGTGGTGGTTAGCGAAACTAAAACGTGGAATTTTTTATATATAACGGAGTATAACAAAAAAGGATAAAATCTTTGGTATCAAGGGTTTAAATCTATTAAGTGTGTAACGGATTGATTTTTTAATATAGATAGGTATGTTTTTAACAAAGGTTTTTAACAACTAATAAACATTAATATAAACGTTAATATTATTTTAATAATTAAAGACATTTATATTCTAACGGTTTCCATTTTGAAACCGTTAGAATATAGTTGTGCTAAAATAAGCGTGTAAGCTCTTTTATTTGCTCTTATGAGCCTGATGTTGAAGTTTTGGCCCCTATTGGGAGCCCCATAGATAGATATTTATCATTTTTACTAGAATTATTCTTTATTTTTAATAGATTGTATTTTTTCCACTTCTTGAAGTTGTATTTTCTCCATTTCTAGAAGTGTAAATTTTACACTTCTCAACTCCCCAAGGGATTGAGACGTTTCATTAGAAGTATTTGCGCCATCAGTTAAATCGAAAGCAAGCGCTTAAAACAATATATTGATGAGAACTCTGGAATTGAAGGCTATGAAACCTCTTGGTATTCAAATATTAAAAGCATTGAAATCAGGAAAGAAAATAATGATATTGTTGTGATTATGGTAACAGATTTAGCAAAAGATGATGAAAAAATTAAAGGTGTTAGAGGTGCAGCACTTGGGTATTTAAATGCTAATAATGCACCATTTAGGGCGGATTTAGTAAGAATAGTAAACGAAAATGGCGAGAAGTTAGATGAAATGGAAACTTTAAATTAATGTCCAAAAAACCACGTGCTAAGAGTACAGGGACTTCCAACGTTTTTTACGATTACGGCTCATGAAAATTGTAGAATATGATTCTACAAAATAATCACCAGGGTTATTTCTCAGGTCTCCGATGGCATCTTCTAACGTCACAAATGGTTTTAAATCGGATCCTCTCATTTTATAGATAATGTGATTTAGAACGAAAAAATGGAGACAAAATCAGTTTGATTTAGGAAAAAGTATTGTATTTATTGATCCCCAAGAATGTTGACAGTCTTCTTGGGGTCTTAATTTTAGTGGACTTTACCCTAAAATAGACTTTAAACATCATCCTTTTAAATAAAAAATACAGAGTCAAATAAACCCTTTATAGAATAATTAAAACATATCAATGTTGAGCTTTTCGTCTCCATGATCCTACAATCTCCCTCAGTCTTTTTTTTCGGACTCTAGTTCTTTTTTTAGATACTCAATCTCATTCTCCAGTAAACGATTTTTGTTTTTTAAATGATCTATTACTTGAGTTTTAAGTAAAATTGTACTTTGTAAGTCATGAATATTCATTTTAAACACCCCTCTCATCCTACTTCATGTACACTTCACATAAGTCAATTCGTCCTCTTCCATGGCCTAACCATGCGTGAACGGTATCAATACATTCATTCACCGTTTTATAAAGCTCTCTCTCATTCTGAGATACCCCATAATCTTTCCTCATCCCCTTCGAATGATTATCTAGCATTTGGTGAATCATCCACTTCCCTTCATACTCAATCCCCTTGCTTTTGAACAAGTCCATAAGGGAATCCCTAGCGTATGTATGTCGAAACCCATGAGAACCTGTGTAATCATTAATTCCTGCCTTTTTAGCTGCACGTAGGTAAGCCGATTTTAAGCTATTGTATTTAATCGGGCACATATAATCACTCTTTGACTTATGTTGTATCAATTGTCGAATTCGTGACTCGTATTCAGGACGACAAGGTGCGACTCGAGGCCGTCCAGCCTTTGTAACACCATGAGCAGTATTTAGGGATTCCTTATCCTTCACAGCCACCCAAAACAACATATTGTTACGCTCTTCAATGTGGGCAACGCTTGTAAACGCGGCTTCTCGTAAACGCAATCCAAACGCCAACTGTAAATCCATCGCAATCCGAGCAATATCGGAGAGATGGTTTCTTAACAATTGAACTTTCTGAGACGTATAGGATCGATCCCTTGGTTTCTCTCTTGAATCAGTACTAATTAACCTTTGTTTAGGGATCCAATCACGTTCTCTCATTCTTTTTTCTGCTGAAACTTTAGCCATTCCCTTGGCTAGCAACCGGAGATTCGTCTCCACATTGATAAGATGACCATTAGATAAACCTTTTTCTTTCAGGTAGGAGATATAATCACGATAATGAACACGTTTGAGCTGATAGAGATCCCTTATATCTCTGTCTTTAAGCCATTTCACAAAGTTTTGACAATCAGACAGTGCATGTTTCATTTGTGTCGTAGAATGAATGCCTGTCTTCTTTCCATGATCCCTTAGATATTTCTTTGAAACACCATGGTAATCAATTTTCTTTAATGCAACAGTGACTTGATATTTAAGTGCATTTCCTTTCCCTCGTTTCGCCACCGTTTCGCCACACTAATCCCCCTTTAGATTTCTTTATAATCGCTTATAGTTCACACCAAATCTGTTATGGTTTACACCATTTTTGTTATAGTTGGCACCTGAAACGTTATAGTTCACACCATTTTTGTTATAGTTCAAACCAAATTGTAAAAAACGCATACAATTCCCATGTTTCAAGGTTCTACGTCATAAGGTGACGCATGAAAACGACTTCCCTCTTCTGAAACAGTGTCCGCATTGCCGGGCCAAGCGCCCGTTGCACCGCCACGGTTACTATGAGCGAAACGCATTGACCCC
>JAUSTR010000047.1 GCA_030812955.1 Bacillus alveayuensis | reverse complement strand
CTGCAAGCTGACGAAGGAGCTACTCTAGATTGAGTATCAACCTCGCTAACTTATTTCCGGAATTGTGTGAACATCACAGAATATGGTGATGAGACTAAATAAATATTCAAACTCTTTGCATAATTTATGAATCTACAATAAAATAGCCTTAATGAAACGTTTTTTTTCATCGGGCTAATAATATTCAAACTAAGTAAATATGGTTTTCTTAGTCATAGAAATTTGTTGCTGGAGCTTTTACTAAGTTCGCAGCATTTAATAAGGAGCCGTCGTGCTATGTTGAATAAAATTAATCTTTTATTACAAAAGCTAATGCCAGTCATCACCCCTGCCAGTGTGGTGATCGGTATCATTTTTTATAAAAGCTTGGATGATTACACATTTTTAGTGCCATGGATTTTTGCCGTGATGACATTTACAGGGGGACTTCGTTCGAACTTTCATGATTTGAAAAACATGATCCTACATCCTTTGCCGTTAATCGTTTCTTTAATCTCGCTTCACTTCATAATGCCGTTAGTTGCGTTTGGTACTGGATCGTTTCTATTCCCTGATGATCCTTATTTCATTACAGGGCTCATTTTGGCGTTTGTGGTCCCAACTGGCATTACAAGCTTGTTATGGGTAAGTGTATATAAAGGGAACATCGTGCTAACATTATCGATCATCCTCGTTGATACATTATTGTCGCCCATTCTTGTCCCAGTCGTTCTGAAATGGTTTGTCGGATCTACGGTTGAAATGAACGTCGTTGCCATCATGAAAGGTTTATTATGGATGATTGTTATTCCTTCCCTATTTGGGATGTTCATCAATCAATTTACGAAAAAGGAAATAACAGAAAAGCTATCCACAATGCTTTCACCCTTTTCGAAATTAGGAATTGGTGCAGTTGTTGCCATCAACAGCTCAAGTATTGCCCCTTACTTTAAAGGGTTTGACGCTCAGTTAATCAAGATTATGGCCGTTGTGTTTGTGCTTTCATTAATGGCCTATGCGATCGGTTGGATCTGTGGTTTGCTTTTGAAACAAGATCAAAGTACAACCATTTCCTTAATGTATAACAACGGGATGAGAAACATTAGTACAGGAGCCGTCATTGCCATTGCCTACTTTCCAGGTCCAGTTGCTATTCCAGTCATCGCCGGAATTTTATTTCAACAAATATTAGCTTCAATGATTGGAAGTATTATAGAAAAAATGCAGCAGCTATCGAAGAAGCCGCAAGTTTTTTCACGATAGCGATTATTATAAAAGGCTTTCAAGGATACAAAACGATTGAACCCGATATTGCTTTTTATGATGTCAATTTTATGATGGCAAGAATCGGGCAAATATCTCTAATGAGCAAGTTGAGAAGTTTAAGAAATTAGCGAAGCCATATTAGGAAAGGGGCTGACTCATAAGGGTCTGACCCCGCATATATAAACTAATATATAGCTATTCAACATTTAATAGTATCAAAATATTGGGTTGTGGGGTCTAATCTTTTACTTTGAGACAGTCCCTTTATAGAGTGTTTTACACGTAAGGATAATTTTCTGAATTTTTTGTGATTTAAAACGTTTTTAACATGGGGAACTTTTCTTGCTTTGAACAAAAAGTGAGTTGTCAATTGACTACTATGTAAGGATAATGGATAATTATTGTAAGGGGGGAGAGAAATGGCAACCTTAATGAAAAATAGAAGAAAAATTAAATTAGACAGTAAAGACAATAAAAAGATAATAGAAGAATTAAAGTCTGCCCCAAGTTCTATCATTACTTCAGAATACAAATCTTACTTAAATTCATGTCTCGAAGTCGTAGCTAATGTAAGTAAAAATAAAACTCATAGATTATTCTAATTTGTAATAAAGGTGATAACAAATGAATTTAGAAAAGATTGAATTTTTACCCTTGGACAAAACTTATCATTTAGTTCAAGGGTTTTCTTGTGGAAATAGTATGATTGATACCTATATAAAATTATCTAGCAATGCTATTTACGATCATAAGATGGGGATTTCATCAACTACAACTTTAATTTATGAAAATGAAATCACCGCCTATTTCACTGCAAATTGTGCGCATTTAGAAATACCTGTAGAAGAAGCCAGAGAAATAGGTTTAATGGATAGTTTTTATATTCCTGCTATTGAAGTAAAATACATAGGTGTAAAAGACAAATATCAAAAGAAAGGTATTGGATCATTATTATTAAAGTTTATAGTAGGTAAAGCCTTAGAAATTACTCCTTTCTTTACATGTCGATACATCTTCTTATGGGCTGTGGAAGATGCGATTGAATTCTATCAAAAACGCTACTTCAAACTGACCGGAAAAGAGGAAGATGGTTTATATTTAATGAAATTTCTAGTTCCTACTTACCCTATCGAGGAGGAAATATAGTTTTTCTGCATAAATTACCACTTAAAAGGATATAAATGTATTAAAACTTTAAGTGGTGGTGGCAGAAATGAGACTAGGAGGAAAAAAAATAGTAGACGGAAAAGCAAAAGATATTATAAACGAAATGAAAGAAGATAAACATTCAAAAAATAAGAAAAAATTTTTAAATGAAGCTAAGTCAATTGCAAAAAAACATTCTAAGTAAGCTCTAAGTATTTTAATATCCCTCATGATGTCATTTGTGTATATCTTGAATGACTTTAACGATCGCATTAATTTTTTTCTAGGATAAGACACGTAAAACAAAAGTGAACCTCTAGGTTTAGACTGTATTGTAAAACTTTGAATCTCCTCCCTCTATAAATGTTGATATATCAAGGTTTCTTGGCATCTTAGGGGTGCCAAAAAAATATTTTTCGACAAAACTCATCACATATTTTTATATTTTTGTTGATA
>JAUSTR010000046.1 GCA_030812955.1 Bacillus alveayuensis | reverse complement strand
TGTAAATTAGCACATTATTTCAGAATCCCTTTTTCAAATTATTTCAGGCGGATTCGGAAATAATGTGCAAAATTTTTGCGGATTGTTCCGGATTTTGCACATTATTTCGGAACGTTTGCACGCTCTTTCAGATGAAGATTTCCAGCGCGCCTGATGGACCGATGGAAAAGAGAAAGCACAAAAGAGGCCGATTCGGCCCCTTTCGTGCTAATACCCCATTTCCTCTGCGGCCATGCGCACCACTTCTTCGTCAATGGCGTCCTTTTTCAGCTGATACCCGTATAACAGGCACGTCGTGGCCAACGTGTTGATCACCCGAGGCCACCCTCGCGACTGCAGGGCAATCGCCTCTAACGCCGATGGAGTGAAGATCGGATGCTTCGCCCCGGCCTGTTTCATCCGATGCTCGATGTAGCCCGCCACCTCTTCCCTCTCCAGCGGCCCCATCCGGTATCGCATGATGATCCGCTGGTCGAGAGGGTGGTGCTGATTGAGCCGTAGCTTCCCCTGTAAATGGGGCAGCCCGGCCAAAATCAAGACAAATGGGTTGGTCGAATCCATCTCAAAGTTGAACAAGATTGCGATGTCCTGTAAAAATGCATCCTTTGCTAAATGCATCTCGTCCAAAATGAACACCGGCGTGATCCGCCGTTCATGATACAATCGCTCGATCGCCTGCTGGATTTGGCGGAAGAGATCTACCTTGCGGTACTTCGGTTCTTCTCCTAATCCCAAGGCCAGTCCACGGTAAAAATCCATCACTCCTCCGGTGGATAACGGAAAGTAGACGACATGATACAATGATGGATTCAATGACTCTTTCAGCGCCCGAAGGGCGAACGTCTTGCCCGCCCCCGGCTCTCCGATCAACAGCCCGATCCCCCGGGTTCGTTTCACGTACTCCAGCGCCCGCAACGCTTCCTGAAATGGCGCCCCTTGATACGCCTCGGACGGGTCTGTTTCTTTCGCAAACGGCTCCCGCGAAAGGGAGTAAAACGATTTATACACCGTGTTCTCCCTCCTTCGCCGGAATCGCCGCAAACGGGGACCGATGGCGTTTTACATAGGCGTTGTCCTCCAAACGAACTCGAACGGCCTCCGCCACCTTCCTTCCATCTTCGTACACATAGACGCCCCGTTCATCATAGCGGAGTTCAATCGATTGCCCAATGAACTGGGGCGGCACTTCATACAGCTGCTTGTTCAAGGTGATCGTTCCATCGTCTTTGACCTTGCGGTGCTCCCGTTTCAGAAAAATCGCATCCAGCCAATCGCCATCTTCGATGAACGACACGAGATGCACTTGCGATTGAAACACCTCATGCGGCGTTTTTCCGTCCAGTGAGGCGTGCGGTTTTCGATGATACTCCTCTTCAAGCCACCTCCAAAAGCGCTCGTTCAGCTCTTCGAGCGACTTCGGGGGATCCAACTCCAGCAGCGGATAAAACCGCGTCTGTACGGTGCGGAAGAACCGTTCGATTTTCCCTTTGCTTTGCGGATCATACGGCTGGGTGTGGATGAGCGTAATCCCCATCTCGGCGCACGCATACTGCAGCACCTCGGATCGATAAATTTTCCCGTTGTCCGAGTAAATGCGCTTCGGCTTCCCGCAACGAAGCACTGCTTCCTTCGTGACGATCCGCAGCCCGTCAAACTTCTCCGAAGGGAAAAACTGCGCGTACGGCACCAACCGCGAGCAGTCATCGATATAGGCGATCAAAAACGTTTTCTGGGCTTTCCCATTGACTCGAATCGTTGGTCCATGGGATAAGTCCCCTTGCCAAAGCTCATTGATCTGGTCATACGCAAAGCGTTTTCGCTCCGGCATGGGCAAAATTTCTTTCCCGACAAGGTTGTGTTTTTTCAATAATCGGTATATAGTAAAGTAAGAGGTATGGTTTTCTGGGATTTCCCCCTGCTCGATTAGGTGTTCGTAGAACACCGTCACGGGCATGGTGGGATGTTCTTTTCTTAGGGCTAAAATATGATCTTCATCATCGGGCGACAGACGCCTTGAGTGGCCGCGGTCCGAACGGCGCTTCGGCTTTAAGGCGTCAAAGCCCCCTTTTTTGTATCGGGTGCACCAATCGAGGATCGTCTTGGCTGCGATTCGCTTGTCTCCCTGGTGGGGAACATGGTGCACTCGCTTGCTCACCTCTTCCAGATACGTCTTCGGTTCCACCTGCCCATTCACCAACGGAGCGATTAGTCCGTACCGAAACAGGGCAATGTCGTGTCTCATCGACTCATCCATTCGAATCTCCTCCTTGTCTCACTTGGAATCAGGACCGTTCCGGTCCTCCTGCCCTTATCGTACCGAATTGCTTTTTCTCCGTCGATAGGAAAGGTTTGTGGGAACCGCAACTATTTCCAATTTAGGGTATGTATGTAAAATCAGGATCCCATTTAATTCGCAAAAGGGTGTCGGAATCCGCCCTCCCACATCTCTCTGATGGCCGAATAGAGACCGTGTTCCTCTAACGTCCGGATCCACCAAGAAGCCCGTTCCTTTTCTTTTTTCACGATAGGGCCTATGATCCTCCACCGCCTCGCAAAAAAGCTGTGAAGGTTTGATAGGTTTCGGCAGAACCGTCGGACATAAAAGATGATACCGTCCTTTGTCAGGAGGAACGGAGCCTGGTTCGTCCTTTCGGTCAATCCCAACTGCTCTTTCACGACTTGCCATATGGCAGACAACGTATACTGAAAATACGGGAGGAGAAAGGAAGGCAGCACACTCACCGTTTTCAAGCATTCCCGACAGCGATACCGGACAATCCAAATGCGATAATCGCCATGTGGGGTCAATGCGTTTCGCTCATAGTAACCGTGGCGGTGCAACGGGCGCTTGGCCCGGCAATGCGGACACTGTTTCAGAAGAGGGAAGTCGTTTTC
>JAUSTR010000045.1 GCA_030812955.1 Bacillus alveayuensis | reverse complement strand
CACCATCAACTCTTATTGTAGGTATTGATGTAGCGAAAGAAAAGCACGTAGCCCGTTTTCAAGATGATCGAGGCTTAGAATTTGGCAAGAGATTGATCTTTGAAAATCGTATACACGGCTTTCAAACCTTGTTAGATTGTGTCAATCGTCACCAAAAAGACAATCATAAGGATCACGTGATGTTTGGAATGGAGCCTACCGGTCATTATTGGCTAAATCTTGCCTATTTTCTTAAGGCAAAAGGATATGATGTAGTGCTAGTGAATCCTATGCACGTCAAAAAAAGCAAAGAACTGGATGATAATTCACCTACAAAAAACGATACAAAAGACGCTCGTGTCATTGCACAGTTAATCAAAGATGTGCGATACTCTGTACCGAACCTAATAGAGGGCGTATACGCTGAACTAAGAGAAGGCGTCAAATTACGAGATCAGCTCATCAAACAACTCATGATGATTGCAGGGCGGATTGAAAACGTCATTCAACGTTATTTTCCAGAGTTTTTCGATGTGTTAGGAGATTGGAAAGGGAAAGCCGCCTTTCATACCTTGCGTATGTTTCCATTTCCTTCTGATATTCAAAAGTTGACACCAGAAGAAGTACTACAAAAATGGAAACCGCATGTACAGCGTGGGGTTGGGATAAAACGTGCAACCAGACTCGTAGAGGTAGCGAACAAGAGCGTTGGGATTGAGGTCGGAATCCAGTTCGCCAAAAGAGAATTGGATTGTCTATTGGATCAAAATCAACTTTACAAGACACAGTTAGCCCAATTAGACGAGGAACTAGAAGGCATGGTTGAAAGCATACCAGGTGCGAAGCAAATGACGAGTATCCCGGGACTCGGTCATACCACCATCGCTTTGTTTTTTGCGGAAGTAGGGGATTTGACCAAGTACAATCATCCCCAACAACTAGTCAACCTGGCAGGGCTTTCGTTAAAAGAACACAGTTCGGGCAAGTATAAAGGGCAGACGAAAATAACGAAAAGAGGTCGCCGTCGCTTACGAAAAGCATTATACCTAGCCATTCGCCCACTCGTTGCCCATAATCCTGTGTTTAAAGCCTTGCATCATTACTATACCAACCGGCCAGACAGGCCATTAAAGAAACAACAGTCACTGATTGCCTTGTGTTGTAAACTATTATGCGTGTTATTTGCCATAGGAAAGAAACAGTGTGAGTTTGATGGATCCAAGCTATTAAAAAGATTACCTCAATTAAACGCATTACAGGTTGCTTAAAAACCTTTATCTAACGACTTATGATTCTGACAAACACCAATCGTGCAGAGTTGGAGTATATTTTCACCATTCGGGCCTGACCCTGTAAAGGAGCATATCCAACCTCCACCTCATGGATACGCAGGACGAAGGAATGTATGGAAACTTATCATCCAGTGATACTGGGAGGGTGAGCGACCATGAGAAGTGTGGAGACTTCTAGCACGGTCATGCAGGATATTACAGATATTGTAAATCCGTTCGATAGGACGGACTCTACCATGTAAATATATTGAATATATTCAATTAATATCCACTAACATGAGGTGGAGAAGCTATTGGAAGTTAGTGAAATTTAAAGAAAACGTGAGAATTCTGAAGAAAATTAAAGTTTATAGAGGGAGTGACAGTTTATATGAATTTTAAGGAAATCCATCAAAGGTTTATAGAATCGGGATTGCCGTATAAGTATTCCATAGATGAAGTAAGCAATATATTAGAAAAGAAATATCAAGCTAAAAAAAGAGATCAAGAGGATTTTCAAGACTTAAACTCGGATCCCTTTGTAAATCGTCAAAACATTGTGTATTGTTATACGATTGACGATGAGGAAGTGTTGAACAATATATTGTCTCAGGAGGAAAAGGAAGAAAGAGACTATATTAAAAAGCAAATATTAAATGACCAAAAGCTTAGCCAAGAAGAAAAAAATCAAATCATAAAAGATGAAACTGCTATTAACATCATAATTGAATCGGATGATCAAAAATTTATAAGTAACTTTACCATTCAAGGTAGTTCCAATCAAATACTCAATGAATTCATCATTTTTAAAGGTATTAATGAAGAGGACTGCGTTCTTGGAAATGAGGAATATGAATATTTCCTTAGAGCATTAGTTCGTGGAGGGTACATTAATTAATTAAATTAAAAACGCAACTTTAATTAGTTGCGTTTTTGATTTTAACAGTATACAAATTGATTTTTTAGATATAAATGGTATATACTCCCAATTTCGAAAGGAATGAACTTATGACTCAACGGTATTTTCTTTCATCGAAATACCCTTTACCTATTGGTACATTCGGTAGAAAAGAGAAAAACAAGTAACGAAAAACATTAATTTTTTTGGGTCGGATTTGGATTTTACAGCTATTATTGTAAAAAAATAAAAAAAGCTGAAAGGCCTGTTCATCTCAAAAACCCTTATTGTGTTACCATCACTCCTGAAGGAGGGCAATTTAAAAATAGTTCTGATACCGATATAAAATGCTTAAAATTACTCTTTGACTATATCACAGAAGCAATTAAGCACTCCTTTTATATTGAACTTTATACCACATGGTACGGGGAAGAAAATGATCCTGTATTAAAATATACAGAGTTAAAATTAAAGGATTTAATTTCACCTTTGCAATTAAATATAGAGGACAGAGAATATCTTATAATAACAAAAAAAGATTGGAATTAGACAACTTTACTTTACTTATTTTTCCAAGCGCACAAAAAATGGAGGCTTCTTACATTAATGCAAGAAGTTTTTTATCGATTAAATTCCTTAGCGTTTAAAAAATCGGCTTGTATCATGTCGGAATTTGCTTAGCGTATGTTTTCTGCGTTTTGTTGGTGGGCCCCCATATTGGTCATTTAGGCTACAATGGTAACAAAAAAAGCTTGGAAAATAGGAAATCCAAGTAGAAAAGCTTCTCTAGACAGGTATGGAAATATTATTGACAAATAGAAAAGGAGAATCTCATGAAAAATATTGCTTTTTTTGAGTGGACAATAAATCTAGAAGATAATTTATCTGCTGTAGTTGATAATTCAGCTAAACGAATGGTTATTATGGATTGCTCTATAGAATTAAACACTGTAGGCCGGGTCAATCTGGAAGTCCAGTAATAAGTTTAAAAGATAGAAGTATAGTAGTGATACTAATAGGGGCATATGTACTAACAATACATGCGGGAATTAGTTTAGGGGATGTAGACCCTTAGACACTTCATCAAACAACCCATGTGGTTTCAGCAGAATATTTACAAAGGATGATTTAAAATGGAATGGAATGAAATTAAAGCTATTATCGGTGATAATGAGAAAGATTGGATAAAAACGTTACCAAAATATCAACAAGAGACAATTAATGAGTTGCTAACAAGTCAGAATTGTGAAATGGCAGCTATAACTTGGTTAGCAGCAACTACCCAAAATACCTCTCCATTTAGTGCTATGAGAGAAAATTCTGTCTCTTCACCATTTTCTGTGGTTCACACACAATCCCAGTAATAAGCTTATCGGCGCGCAAGACAGCCTCCATCATGCAGGATATTCACGGTGTGCTTATTTCTCGCCAAACCATATTGAACTATGCCCATAGCGTCAGTTCTTAAACCGTTTGTGGATCACTATCCTTATGAGCTTTCAGACCAATTCTGTGGAGATGAGACTTATATACGTGTAAACGGAAAATGGCATTACTTATTTTTCTTCTTTGATGCCGTCAAAAAGATTATTTTGTCTTACCCTGTGTTTGAGAATCGAGATACGGAAGCTGCCATTCGAGCGATGGATGAAGTGTTACGGAAGTTGAAAGAGATTCTAGAAAACCTCACGTTTGTGGTGGACGGAAATCCAATCTATCTCCTCGCTCAACACTTCTTCGCTCAGCATGATATTTTATTTGACGTCAAACAAGGCATTGGACTTACCATGAAGATCCCGTATCCACGGAATATCGACCTTTAAAACAAATTATCGAGCGACTAAACCGTACCTTTAAGGGAAACTATCGTGCCACCAATGGGTTCGGCTCCAGGTTTCCTTTGTCACGCTTTTTGTGGCGTATTTTAACTTTTTAAGGCCTCATGCCGGCTTAGAGGGAAAGATCCCCGTCGTGATTCCAGAGCTTAAGGGACTCCCAAACATGCCAGTACGCTAGACGAAGCTCATTGAACTAGCTCAACATTGGCTGATGGAACAAACGGCCTAACTTTTTGTTTAGCTGAGCCCTTAAGGCCGCAATCGACGAAGTGAACTCTTGACAAACCGAATCCGACAATGGTTTAAAATGGTAATGTCAAAGGCTTCTTTGGTATGCCTTCTTTTTGTTCCCTTCGCCCTTGATGCTCATATACAAAACCATTGTCGTGTATGTCAAGAGTGATTGCGGTGGCTTTGGCACTCTTCTTCGGTTAACTCACACCAAAGACTTGAGTTTTTCATAGAACTTTTGACACTACCCGGAATCTAAAGATAGGAACACGCATGTGTTGGATAATAGTATGGGACAATCAAGGTAGTATAGACCCGTTTCGTTGTCATATGGGGTACCAGTTGATTAGCAAGCGGGAATTATTTTACAAAAACTCTTCCTTTAGGAAAACGGCTGCCCGAAATGTCCAATCACAACATAGGCAGCCATCATTTATACTTACTTATACAATAATCATTTTGGCGTTTTTTTATCCATTAGCTTAAGTCTCTCTATTTTTTAATAAATTTAATTGTCTACGTATTATAAAGAAACCATTATAAATTTCGAACACTCAACATAGTAATTATTACAATATCCTTTATCTTTTTAGATAATTAAAAAATATTAATCACTTGAATTTCAGAGGTACCGTCAAGAATTTTGTGTAATGTAAGATAGATAGGGTTATCTCTGAAATGGATTTAGAATAGAGAGGGCCTGTTTCTTCCACACAGGAGACTGAATATTCAGTCTCCTGTGTGGAAAGGGAGATCCCCTCATCTTATCGATTTACATTATTTGGTTAATCCTATTCGCTGGAGGGCTTCATGCGCTTCGGCAAATCCTCGTAACTTTCGCCCTGCCCATTTCTCATTAAAATCTTGAACAGTCAAATACACGACTTTTTCCGCGGC
>JAUSTR010000044.1 GCA_030812955.1 Bacillus alveayuensis | reverse complement strand
TTAAGTGTAAAAACGTTAAAAGTCATTTTCTTCATAAACTAAATCTACTCCTATTCTTTATTTGGACAACACTTTACCATTTTTATCTAAAGAAGATATTCTTTTTCCATCTTTCTTTAATTTCCATACACGTCCACCATGTCCTGCTGTTTCTTTTTCTGACCACTTTCCATTTTTAAAAGTACCAGAATTTTTAGTTAGAGGTGTATTCCCGTGTTTATCTTTAAAAGAACCTAATTTCACTTTTCCGTTTGAATCTAACAATGATTGTGGTATTCCATAATTGGAAGCAATTACTCTTTTAGGATCATTAAAATAGTTAGAAATAGTTTTATAGAGCCAACTTCCAGCCTTAATAGTAACCCCACCAACTACTATTGCACCAGTCGCTAGTAATGCAACTTGACCAACACCAGGAACAAAATAAGTACATGTTTCCTGCTTGGGATCCTACCGCGCTTCGCTTGGTGGCCCCGATGAGGGGGATTGCGAATCTACGTTCCCAACCCCCTCATCGGGGAACTTCTAAGAATTTCTCCCACAAACATTTTACTCATACTTTATTGATTGTTTTTGGCAATTAAAACATGTATGAAATGGCAAATAAGGATATTCAATAATTTGTATAAAATTGCATAGCTTTTGTCGCTTGACATGGGGCCTCTGCGGGCATGCTTTCTGGCAAAGGGTTAAGCCACAGGACTTTGCCGGGCATACAAGCCTATCATACCCGCCACTCCATTTAAAGCGGAGGATATGCAATAATTTATGCATACGCTTAACTGCCAAACACAACAATTCTTCATTGCCATTAACATTGATTTCCAACATTTATTAAAGCTCTGCAGGTCAAAACAAACCAGCGGGCTCAGTTTAATCGGCTTGTTTGTTTTTTGGCATTGAAACATTTTAGTTCCAATAAAAAACCCGATCCAATAAAAATCGGATCGAGTTTTACAGGATAGGACCTTTTGTAAAGGTTAAGTCTTTTACGCCATTTAGTTTAATAGCATAATAATTAATTCAGATTATTTTACTTCTTCAATCTGTTTATCTTCATTTACAAATATAATAGATATTCCAGTTCTTTCTTTTGCAAGACGAGGTAAACGTTCCCATAGATTACGATATTGCTTCATATCAGGTAGAGCTATGCTATATTTTGCATTCGGATCACTCATCCTTTGAAGCGTTTCCCCTAAAATAGCTAAAAAGTAGTTTACTCTCATCGCACTTCGCGAGCCACAACCCTTAACTTCAATTATCCACCTTTCTTTACCTTTGAACGCAACAATATCAATACCTTGACTCTTTCCCCATGCAACCTGGGTGCTCCAACCATTAGAAATAAGATAATTATTTAATATTTCTTTAATATCGTCTTCAGACAATCCGTCTTTTTTAGAGGATTTAAATTCTTTTTTCTCAAATTCAAATTTAAAATCACCTAAGTAGTTCCTAATTAACCCATCTTGTCCTCTGATACGTTTAATTATTCCTTTTGATTCCATATTCCTGCACGTTATATTAACACTTTGCTGTGGTTCTCCCCTCCCCTTTATCCTGTCAGTGATTTCCCTATCGGTTAAACCATCCTCAATTTTTAATAGCTCAATAATTTGCTCTTTTAAAGTCGATATCTTCTTTACCCCCTAAATGACAATTTGATCGTACCTATCCATTCTTAATATTAGCAAACAATGATTTCAAAATTTTAATTACACAATCGATACTCAATATTCCCTTAGTAGAACAACGTAGATGGTGTTTTTTAACAACATTTTTGTAAATTATATGTGTTATACCATCAATCAGTCCTTAAAGAATCTTTTCTGCAACTAGTTTAAATTCATTGCTTTTCATCTTCATTTGATAGACAGAGATTTGCTTTTGTTTTGCAATATTAATAATGTCTCTTCACCATTTTCTGTGATTTGTACACAAACCTTGCATCATGTTAGCTGGATTTAGATGTCAATCAGACCGTCTCCTTCTTCAGCTTACTGACATATTTCATGTCTTGTATTTTTTTAATTCCATAATGACTGTTTAAAAAATCTAACGAAGATGGCAACGCTTCCTCTATTGTTAAATATTTCCTCATAAACAAAGCTCTTCTTATTTCTTTTCGAACTTGAAAGGGAAGCTTCGGTAAAAACACAGGCTTAATTAATCTATCAAACAAATCAGGATCAACAATTTTGGGAGACGAAATAGATTTGTTAAATAAAATCGTACTTTCCTGTACTATCGTATCAACCACTTCTTTCAACATCGGGGCATTCTGACCATTAGTAACATAAAATTCGCCATCAATATGATCATTATGAATTAAGGCAAAAATAACCTCTGCTATCATATCTTGTGGAACAATATCAAGAATAGAATGTGGAAGACCTGGTAACATAGGAAGCTTTTATTCCATTATCAATCGGCTTAGTAAGTGATATCCTTGCAACGTTGACACTGTTCCATGATGAGAATCACCAAAAATTATTGAATGTCTGATAATGGTTGCTTTTACCAAACTGTCTTTAACAATTTTTTCATCCAATCTTTTTGAGATTTCATAAAAATTACGTTTTTTACAAAAGCGATTTGCATTTGGGAAATCATAAACATATGCCTTACTGACATGGGAAAGAGGAGCATCTGTGTCTCTAGACAAGGTTACAATATTCTTAGTTCCCACAACATTTGTATTTTCAATATTTTCTTTTCTTTCACTAAAATCTGTAATGGCCGCCATATGAATAATGACATCAATTTGTTTATATAATGTTTGGTATTCGTTATAAGTAAGTCCCAATTGTTTTTTGGTAATATCACCTTTTATTGAGATAACACCTTGCTCCTTAAAAGGAGTTTTATGAATTAATCAAATAACTTGGTATTCTTTCAATTTAGAATTAAGGGCTCTACCCAATAAGCCTGTGGCACCGGTCAAAAAATCGAAATGCCGCATGTCAAGCGAAACGTCGGCATCATCATCTCCGACCATCACGAACTCACACCATCCGTTAAAGTGTTTTATCAATTTGTAAAAGACTTTTTCTCCACATTGGAGAGATATCAATAAAGAGACTGTGCCTGTGACGGAAAGGGGCACCGTCGTCATTTTATTTCTTCTCCTTTTCCAGTTAATATTTTTAATTCATCATTTTCATAACCAATCTCATAATTAAGTTTATATTTTGCATAAGAAATTCCATCGTTTTTCCTTTCCTCTGCCGTAATCACAGCAGTGACAGACACTGTGTCACCTTGTTGCCTTGCATTCATATCATCAACAGTAACAGACAATGTATCTAAATAACCGTTTCTAAATTTTTCATATGATATTTTCGATTTCCAAGAACTCCCTAATAGTGAATAAGCAGTTACATAATCCCCATAATTAATATTTTCAAAGAAATACGAAACAAGACGCTCCGCCATTTCTTCGAAAGAATCACCTTCTTCATGAGCATAGGCATTACCCACAAAAACAATTTCCGGCAACTTAGTCATTGGATGTTCGGACCATTCTTCAATAAGCGAAATAACGTTTGTAATCGGGATGCTAAAGCCAATGGAACCTTGATCATACCCCGCTGAATTAATTCCCAATACTTCTCCCGTTTTACTATCGACAAGTGGACCACCGCTATTTCCCGGGGCAATTGGCGCAGAAATTTGATATACATTTTCATAATGAAACGGTTGTAAATCAAAAGTTCTCCCTACCCCGCTAATAATTCCTGTTGTCACCGTGTTTTGTAATCCTAATGAACTGCCTAGCGCCAGCACTTCATCTCCTACTTCCGCTTTTCGATTTTTTGTCACTTTTAGTGGTTGTAAAGATGAAAGTTCTGGCACGCGCACTAACGCCACATCTATATTATTACTAACGCCAATCACAGTCCCGGTAAATTCTTTCGAATCTGCCGTTTTTACTTTCACTTCTTTGACATTCGCAACAACATGCGCGTTCGTAACGATATCTCCTTTATTGTTATAAAGAAATCCAGAACCTAGTGTCCCATCCTCCGTTTCTATTTGTACGACTAGCTTTTGTGATTTATGGATGATTTCTTTTAGTTCTGGTGAAGTTTCTTCTTTCTTTTCATATTTATTTTCTGCTACTGCAATGATGGATGGCTGAGATAATTTTTTCGGCACGGACTCTTTTATATGTATAAACACAAAAATTCCCGCTCCCCATATGGCCAGTGTACATAAAAAGCTGATAATCCATTTTTTGTTCATTATGTCACCTCTTTAATCGAGATACCATGTAATATTGTCAATAGCCACTTTCGCATTTTCATTAACTCCGTAATAAATATCTTCAAATGTTCCTGTATCACCTGGTTTTACATAATATGGATACACAGTTGTAAATCCATCATCTAAATAATTTCCTTCTGCATCAGTAATTGTGTAATTAATCGTAATCGAATAAATTCCTTTTGTCGCAACATTTTTGATTTCCCCATTCATATAAAGATCTCCGTACTCATCTTCATTGACATTCAATGCCATCACTTCCACAGCGGCAGTACGATTCTTTAAATCTTCTTGGGCAGCGGCTTTCATTGCTTGTTCTATTCGTTCTTGTTCTGCTTTTTCAAACGCTGCCTGTTCATTTTTTACTTTTTCTTTGACAGATAAAAGTTTTTCATCATTCACCGCATATTGTAGCCCCTTATCTAAAATAGAAATCGCTTTTGAAAACTGTTTGTTTTTTGCTTCTTTTTCCGCTTCGGTGCTTGCAATCTGCACGATTTTATTAGTGATTTGTTCTTTCACTTGTTTCGCTTCTTCTGATGATAACGTGGAAACAATATTAAGCTTGTCTGCCAATTGTTCAATTGTAGTTAATTCGTCTAACTCCTGTTTGATTTTCCCCACCGTTATCGTAATATCTCTTCTCGTAATTTCTTTCTGAAACGGGTTAAACAAAGGGCCTTTTCTCTTTTCATATTCCTTTTTCACATTTTCTAATTGTTCGGTAGCTTCATCATATTGTTTTTGTTTTATCTTTTGATCTACTTCTTGCAGCCCTTTCGCAAGCGCTTCCGCTTGTCGAATAACATGTATATCTTTAGATAACATCGCATAATTCGGCCGAAGATTTAATGCTACATTTAATTCTTTTTCCGCCCTTTCATATTCTCCTTTCAAAGCAAGCTCCTCCGCCTTTTTTTGCAACCCTGCCACTTGCGCGTTTACCTTTTTCTCATAACCGTAAAAACCAGCAATGCTAGAAGCTACAATAATCAAACTCGCAACAGGAAGGGCAATTGGCAATAACCGTCGGACTTTACTGTGTTCAGATGCTTGGTCGCTATTAGAAAGCGAATTCGATTCCTCATCCACTGCGCCCACAACGCTATCTAAATGATGATCTGTCTCCTGTTCCCCCTCCCGCAACGGCACACCGCATTGTGGGCAAAACCGAGCTTGATCAGATACTTTTTCACCGCATTGATGACAAAACACTCAAAAACTCCCCCTTTAATGATTCTATCTAAACCATATATGAATCCGATGAAGAATGTTGTCGAATTTTTTTACAAAAAATAATTTTTTGTAAAAAAATCATTAGCATTGCATAAATATAGTTAGAATTTTTTGTTAATTATTTTTTGTGAATTTGTGCCAAAAAGACAAAACCTAAAGAAAGGTGGCACTGCCCATTTGGTAAATATATACAGTTAAACCAGAGCG
>JAUSTR010000043.1 GCA_030812955.1 Bacillus alveayuensis | reverse complement strand
CTCCTAATTAATGTGGTGTGCTAGCTAACATTATTGCCAGGAATTCTAAAATGTTTTCTTTTTTACTGTAAAATCACCAAAAGTGATGAAGAATCTTAATTAATAAAGAAAGTAAATTAGTTTTTTTAGGAGATTCGTTACAAAGAATTTATGGGTTCATAGGAGCTATACCTAATCTTATAGATTTAACATTAGAGCTGTTCGATATGGAATACATTGCACTGGAAAAAAACTATAGATTTGAAAATAATGATGAAATGTTATTGCTTGAAAAAAATATTAGAGAAAATGCAAAGAGACCTATTAATCCATCAATAAAAAAAGACTCTAATGTCAATTTCAAATTATATAAGAATCAAATAGAAGAAGCTTTTGGTATTGTTAAAAAAATTAGAGAATTACAATCAAAGAATATCAACTGTAAAATAGCAATACTAGTGAAACAACGCGGACCCAACGTCAATTTGATTTTAGAAGCATTAAAATATAAAGATATAAAATTCTTTTTTGGATTATTTACAGATGAGGATCAGCGGTATATTAGATTTCATGAAACTTGCTTGAATAAGTTTTACTCTATATTTATAGAGAAGAATAGAAATCTCTCAAAGAAAAATATTGAATTTTATTTAAACGAAATAAAAAAAGAATATAACGATGTTTCTGATGCAATGAATAATTCATTGTTTAAACTTTTACATTCTTTCCTAGAAAAAATTGTAAATGAATTTAAGGGTCTTCAAAATTCCGATAAATACAGAATAATTATGGATACATTTATGAACAAGTCATTAAGACAAAACCTTGATATTTTAGATGATAATGTTATTGTTACCACTGTACATGGAGCAAAAGGATTAGAATGGGATTATGTTATTTTGCCTGACATGGAAAAAAATCAATTTCCAAATTATCACGGATTGTGCAATCGTAATAATTGTATATTTGGTGATTATTGTATATTTAGTGTAAATGAAACCAATGAAGTAGAATTTTTAGAAGAACTTAGTGTGTTTTATGTTGCAGTAACAAGGGCAAAGAAAGAAGTATTTTTTACTGCAAGTCAGCGAAGTTTTGTAAGCGAAGATTTTCAACCTGAAACAAATATTAGTTGTCTATTAAGGCTACCGGGAATAAACATAAAACAAACTAATGAAACAGTAAGTGTTTAATTGATTGAGTTATAAAATAAAATTTTAAGGTAACACTGCTACATCAATATATCTGCGATTACCAATCAAGCCACGTGGAGTGTTGTGTGTTGCTTATAAAAAAATAATTCTTTGGAAAAGCTCGTTTTTGAAAATCAATGAAACGGGCTTTTCCTATATCCTTTATTCATTTAAAAAATCATTTGCAAACCGATAATAAATTTTCGGTGAACCGTCTTCTTTTATTTCGATTCGATCAACCAAACGGTGAAGCATCTCAGGGGTTAATTGATTGAAATGTATATATTCTTTTAATTCTTTTTTTAGTTGTTTCATATTCTTTTGTTCCCGTTTGGATTGTTCTTTAAATTTTTCTAATTTCAGTTTATCGGGCATCAATTGATCAATTTTTTTATTGATTTCTTCAATTGTTAAGCGGTATTCTTCAATATCAATACTGTTATCGGCAAACAATGAGGTTAACTGCACTTTCTGTTTTTTGAGTTTTTCAATTTTCTGTTCAACTTGGCTTAAACGGGTTGTATTATTTTTTGTATCAGATTCTAACTGCTTTATCACTCGGTCGATAAGGTTATCTAAATCCATTCGCTGTGCAAAACTCTTTATATCATTCAGGATTATTTCTTCTAGCTCTCTTTCTTTAATAAAATGGTCAGAACATGCCTTGCTGCCATATTTGTTAAAGTTTCCGCATACATATCCTTTACGGTTCTTTTTAAAATGCATCCCTCGGCCACAATCTGCACAGAAAAGGGTATTCGTAAAAAGATGAACCTCTGCTTGAGGACGAATTCTACTTCTTGAGATGATTAACTCCTGTACTGTATTAAACATTTCAATTAGTATAGAACCTATTAATATTAATATTTTCTTGAAAAGAGCAAGAGAGACTTGTTTAATTCAAGTCTCTCTTTTATTTGCTAATAATCATCCGAATAAGGACCTTTCATCAAAGGGATATGTTTTATGAATTTTTTCAATTCGATTCCAAAGTAATTTTCTATATCTCGTTTTAGATTTTGCTCTAATTGAATAAATTCCCTTACGATATAGTCTAAATCAAAAACATTGTACAAATCTTGCTCTGCCCAAATAGATTTCACTCTTGCTTTATTTGAAAATGGAATTAAAGACAGAATAGCACCATCTTCATAATCGTCATATTCAATCGTATAATAATGGAATTCTGGAGTATGTTCATCTGTGACTCTGTTTTTCCATTCGTATAATGCTTTATAGAATTCTAAAATAGCAAGTTCTGTTTCAAAGTATAATTCATTATTGATTTTTATTGTAAGTGTAGCTTCTACAGCTAATATGGTAGGAACATCACTTTTATCTCTATTCGAAATAATTCCTTTATCACTTACAAATTTGTATTCAAAAGTTATTTTACTGGAAATGCTGTCCATATCTTACCATCATATCCTATCACTATTCTTATTTTTGTTTCACCTTTTGTTCCAACTTTTTTTCCTAAGTTGACATCGAATCTAAATGATAACTTATCACTATCATTTATATCAAAACTAGAAACTTTCGCTTTTTGTAATGCTTCTTTAACCCATCCTCTAGCAGTAGATTGGCTACTTGTGTTAAATTTAGCATAATTTCTTTTATCACCTTTTAAGTGCTTATTCTTTACTGTGAATTTAGCAACGTTTTTAATTGCATTACTCAATGCGTATTTTCCAAAGGCACTAATCAATGCTTTCTTTCCATACTTTTTAATAGCCCATTTCGCACCTTGTTTTATTATTAAACCAAGAACTGGAATAGCTGAAGCCTGGGCATCAATAGTATTGATTTCAAAAAGCTCACCAGAGTTTCTATCAATTAAGTATGCTATGAAATCTTCACCTTCGATTTCTGTGAAAAACATGTCGTATGTTGTTTTTGTCACTTCTCCAGTTTCGGATATTTGTTCTTCGGTAACATACATTTCACCGGTATCAATATTAATGTAAAGTTCGGATTCAAATGACAAATCTCCTGTTTCTAACTCAGAGTTTACAGTTATCTCTTGTTTAGAGGATTCTTCAACTACCATTTCAAAGGAGTCATTGTTAACTCCTAATTCATTTGCGGTTACTTCATATACTGTTGTATCATCAGTACTTGAAACTTCCTCAACTTTTTCATTAAAATTCACATCAATTTGTTCTGCATTTTCTAAAACTTTCTCTAGATTCGAGGGAACTTCTGTTTCTTCTGCAAATGCAGATGGAGCAAATCCAGCAATACTACTGAACAAAAGTGTAGCAACTAATAGTTTAATCAAGTTCTTTTTCATTTAAAATCTCCTCTACCCTTTCTTTTTGTAATGTTAGAAAGCCTTCTCCAAAGTGTTCTTTTTCCCCTAGTTTCACAACATAATGGGAGAGTTTTTCTCTAATGGTATTAGCATTATAATTTGAATCGCTTTCATTCAAAATTGAAGCAATGACACCAGTTGCGTAAGCCGTAGCAAATGATGTTCCTGAAAATGTTGAGTATTCACCTTTGTTATCTGTAGATACAATCTCAACACCTGGAGCAGAATAATCAACTTTCCCTATACCGGAAAAAGGATCAAGTTTAAATTCTTCATCAAAAGAAGAGATGGATAGAACATTATTATATTGAGCTGGATAATCTATCGTTAGACCAAGAGTATTTCCTGCAGCCGCAGTGATGATAATTCCCTGTTCAATAGCTTTATCTATGGCGGATTTAAGTTCCACTTTGTCGCTTGAAAAACCGAAACTAATATTAATAATGTCAACTTCTTGTGCTATACTCCATTCAATACCTTCAATCACATCTTCAATTTTCCCTCGTCCTTTTTCATCAAGTACCTTTACGTCGTAAAGTATAACGTTCTTTAGAATACCGGTGGTCTCAATTCCTTTCGCAGCAATAATTCCAGCTACTGCAGTACCATGCCCGAATTCATCTTTAATGTTCTCGCCAGGAGTAATTGAGTTATATTCTTTGAAAGATAAGCCTTCAAATTCTTTGTGCGTCTTATTGATACCACTATCTAAGATTGCAATTTTTATAGGATCAGTATCCATCGTTGGATTCGATCCAACAAGATTAATAGCCCAATTGTCAATCTTCTGTTTTTTAATAGTTTTTACCTCATTGCCAACAATGTCTATGCTGTTATTTCTAACTACACTAATAGTCAGTATGATAATAAAAAGTACTAGCAAGAGGAATAATAGATACTTAATGTTTTTAATCATTTCCTCCAATACCTTCTAATATTAGACTTAATAATCTTGGAGTTACTGAAAAATATTAGAAAATCTCCCCCCTTTATTTAAATTTAAAAAACAGGGCAATATTATCGATTTATATAATACCAAATATTTAAAATTTTTGTCAACAAATAACAAATTGGAATATTTTATGTACTAAACTGTAATAAATTGTTTGGTATTCAGATGACCAAACCTCAGATTTCTTTGTTAATCCTTTCCTCGTGCCAAAGGATAATAGAGGGAAATTCGCAATATATTATTCCTAAGCATGTTGATAATGTCTATTTTCAAAAATAGATAGTTGATAATTACTGTGATTTGTGAGGAAAGTATGTATTTTTGTTTCTAATTATCTTAATTCTTCCTATGTAACGCAACAATATAAATTTCCGAGTTAAAATATAAACTTCCGATTCCGAGCCGGTTTTAGTTAAAAAATAAACTTCCGATTTCCGATATAAATCCAATAATTTCTCGGGTATTTTCCAATAGGGAGCCCGAGTTTTTTTATGCTTTTTCCAATATCTTTTCAATACAGTTCTGTTCTTAACCCATTGGTATTACTGGGTTTATCCAGCATCTCATCCAATAATAATTCAATACTTATCCAATGTTTTTATCTTAACTTTTAACTCTTTTCTCCATTATCTTATCTCCAATATTCTGCTTTCCAATATCGGAAAATTCTATTTTAACTCTCGAAAAAAGTTGAAAAAAATGCGATAAAAAGCGGGAAAAAACGGTCATTTTTGATCCGGAAATTCGTCAAAATGGGGGTTCGGTCGGAAATTTCTATTTTAACTCGAACGGTGGAATGCGGGTTTGAGGGGGGTGGAATAGGAGATTTATTTTTTGAATACACAAAAATGAAAAAATGAGGCAAGATAAGGTTTCTTTCTTGCCTCTATTCAATTTTTGGTGTGGCAAATCGATAATGAATAATCGGTGTACCGTCCTCTTTTACCTCGATTCGATTAGTCAGTCGATGAAGAATATCCCCAGTTAATTCATCGAAATTTAGGAATTGAAGTAATTCCTTTTTGAGCTTTTCAATCGTTTCAATTACATCTTCGCTTTCCATCAATGTAAGAAGTTCATTTTTCTGTTCCATTAATTCAGTTAATTCCTTGTTTGTTGCTTCAATACTCTCCTGATATTCTTCATAGGTAATGATTCCGTCAGCTAACAGGTTGATGAATTTTCTTTTTCGATTTTTTAAAACATCTATCTGTTTGTTAATCTTATTGATTTTCTTTTGAGAATCCGATTTTGTACTTTTCGATTTTCTCTCCATCTTCTTTATATATTTCTCTGTATCAACTTGTTGAATTAAGGTTTGGATGTCATCTAGGATCGTTTCTTTTAGAAAATCCTCTTTTATCGTGTGGGCGGTACAAGCCTTTTTCCCATGACGGGCATAAGCTCCACAAATATAGCCGTCTCGATTGCTACGAAACCACATTCCCGTACCACAGTCAGCACAATAGAGAATGTTGGTAAAAAGATGTAATTTGGGTGCTGTAATATATTTTCCCCTGAATATGGTGGGAATTTTGCTAGAGTCATTGATTCAGCCCGTGGATCCAAAGCTTGGGATAACATTTACAAGCGTCGGACTGCCGTTGAACGAGTCAATGCCTATCTGAAAGAGTTTTTTCAGCTGTTATCGCAAATGATAACGAAAACAATTCTAATAATATTAATCATAGCGATATTATTATCAATGACGAAAACATTAATAATAATAAAAATAAAGATATTAATGAATGAATTTCATAATTCTTAGCCCTTGTCCTCCAACGAGTTCAAGAAATTAAAAAAGAAGCACCTCCCCAAATCTTGTATAATGGTCATAGA
>JAUSTR010000042.1 GCA_030812955.1 Bacillus alveayuensis | reverse complement strand
GATTCAAAAAAGAACCAAATGAATATTTAAACACTATTGAAGAGAAATGGAAAAGGCACAACTAATTTATTGTGTTGGTTGTGCCGTCTAAGTTTAAAAACGTCCATCACTACGAATTTAAGTGGAGTTTTAGCTAGTAAAGGACAAAAGGTCTTAATTATCGATACAGATAATCAAGGAAATGCGGCATTATCTTTTGGAAAAAACCCAGATTCATTTGAATACACTACATATGATGTATTAGTGGATGGATTAGCAGCTGAAATGGCAATTTCGAATGTTTACCAGGACATAACGGGAGGGAAAATTGATTTATTGGGTAGTAATGACGATATGGCTTTTTTAGATTTTGATGTTCTGACACAACGCGAAAAATATCCAGAACCATTTTTATTATTAAAAAATGCTGTCTCACATTTAAAGAATGATTATGATTTTATATTAATTGATAGTCCACCTAATCTAGGGTTAATTACCGGTAATGTGTTAAGTTTTGCTGATGAAGTCATAATTCCATTCCAACCAGAAAGTTATAGTATGCGATCCTTGGTAAAAATTCTTCAATCCATTCATAATTTTCGTGAGCAGTATAACAAGAAACTCTCAGTATTAGGAATTGTAGCAACGTTAGTAGATACACGTACGACTTTACATTCACAGGTACTGCAAGAGTGCAGAAAATACTGTTATGAGAATGGAATTCAAATGTTTGAAACGGTAATTCCACGCAGCGTACGGTTTGCCAGTTCGGTTGCTTATGAAGGATTACCTGCCACGTTATCATCTGATAAGTCAAATAAAATTGTTCGAAGTTACTATGATTTATTACAAGAAATCGAAGAAAGAAAGGGTGTTCAATTTGGCTCGAAAAAATAAAAACTTAGCTACTTCTTTTAACAATGTTGCAAGAAACGATAGTAATAATGACGTAAGCTATATTAATAATATTAACAATAATATTAATAAAAATAATTTTGTACAAAGTGTTATTGGAGATAATGATAGTCATGAAGATAAGTATGTCATGAGAGGAATCTATATTGAAAAAGATTTAGCTAAAGTAATTGATCAGTTAGCCAAAAAAGGTGGTCGAGGGACAAAAAGTCGAATTGTGAATGAAGCCTTAAGGAAAGTGTTTACAGAAAGTGGGCTGTTATAATAATCTTCAAGAAGAAGGCAATAGACTTCTTCTATACCCTTTAAAAAATTAGCTTTTTTGCTGTCAGAATGGCTTGAAGAGGATGTTTATTTTAGTCAAAATACATTCTATAAACCTGAATGAAAAATTGACAATATATGGAAATTACAATCCTATAGACTTTTATCATTTTAATTATAATCAATCGTGGGTACTTTAGAGAAATAGTTCTAAATCCCAATATAATGAATTTCAGTGGACAAGGTATTGTTTTGATATGGTTGCTTGTGCCTGTACCTTATAAAGCTCTTCCTTTATGGCAAGCTGTTCAAAATTATTTATTAGAACGGTTGAAGGAGATCGGAGGAGATTCGAAGGCCACGGATGCGGCTAGGGTATGGGTTATGTTGCTATACGAACGACCCCATAGAGGCTCTTAATCAAACTCATACATTTTTTTACTTTTTTCTATTTTTACTGAATTGGTAGATTTAATGTTAAATAATCTTTAGGAGAGATGTGAAAAATATGAGTAAAGAGAAATATGGTTTATTAGTATAATTTTGAAGCGAAAAGTTTACAAATGTAAACAATTGTGTTAGAATTTGATTTACAAGCAAGAGTGAAGCATGGCCGTGCTTCTTCTCTTAGAGCGTTACTGCATTACAGTGGCGCTCCATCCTTGGTTTTAATTGTGACATGGATCTGTTTAAAAGTAATTAAAGGGACATTTGGTAAAGTATTAAATATATTTAGTAGTAAGTCCTCCCTACATGAGAATAGGGGGGATTTTTTATTATTATATTTTGTACTTCTCTTTTCAATATTCTTGCTGGGAAATATTTATTTTTTTGTTGGTATTATTTACTATATATGTATAATTAGTGTAAGATGGGAGGGGAATTTGATGAATATTGTACGTAAGATGAAAGATGAGGACATAGAAAGTGTAGAAAGAATAGCTAAAATAACTTGGAGAGATACAAACAAAGGAATAATGGATGAAGAGTTTTTAGAGGAGTTTCTTAAGATTGGTTATTCAAAGCAGGCAATTAAATCGAGAGCACAAGATACAATCTTTTTTGTTGCGGAATATAACCAGAGAGTAGTTGGCTTCGTAAACATTATGCCTAATTACTTTGGGTATAATAAATCTGTTTTAGCTGCTATATACGTTGAACCTATCTATCAAAGAAAAGGAATTGGGACTATGTTAATAAATACTATTATCGAACAGCTACCTAAAAATTGTAAATT
This sequence comes from Bacillus alveayuensis, assembly GCA_030812955.1. Taxonomy (GTDB): domain Bacteria; phylum Bacillota; class Bacilli; order Bacillales; family Aeribacillaceae; genus Bacillus_CB; species Bacillus_CB alveayuensis. The sequence continues at coordinate 4,247 of JAUSTR010000042.1, read as the reverse complement.
ATTTGCTGATTTAGAACGAAAGAATAAAGGAGGAAAAAAGTTCTTTGAAAAGATGGGTTTTACTCTATTTAAAAAGATAGATGCTAAAATTGGGAATTATAAATTTGACAGAATTAGAGTGGTTTTTGAAAACTAATTAAATTTAATTAGCAAGAGACTAAGGGAAGTGGCTAAGGGATAATGAGACAAAAATGGATTTGGATTAGTAGTGGAATTGTTTTGTTTATTGTAGTTAGTGCAGCATCCATTAATTTATTATTTGATAATCGAAAAGAAGTAATGGAAGTTAAAACGGCTAAGGTTGAATTTAGACAACTTAATAAAACAATTCTAGCCTCTGGACAAGTATTTCCTTCACAAGATGAGAAGATTTACTTAGATACAAGTATGGGCAAAGTAGTTGATTTAAATGTTAAAGAAGGACAAAAAGTTAACGAAGGTAATGTATTATTTCGTTATAAGAATAATGACTTAGATATTCAAATCAAACAATATGAATTTCAAAAAAAGAGAATTCTAATAGATTTAGAGCAACAAAATAAGAAAATTAAACGCTTAGAAAAAGAAATTAAGGAAGGAAAAGAAAATGATTTGCCGGAAGAAGCCATTAAACAGTTAACAAGAGAGAAGGAAGATATAGAATATCAAAATAGACTAAGTAACTTAGACTATAGTGAAATTTTAAATCAAATTGAAAGTACACAAGAGAAAAAAAACCAATTGGTTGTTAAGAGTCCAATTACTGGTGTGGTAAAAGATATTAATGAAGATTCAAGTGTAGCAAATCAATCCCCCTTTATGTATATCATTTCTACGGATCCTTATATCATTAAAGGTACAATTACTGAGTATGATGTAAATTTTCTAAAAGTTGGACAACCTGTTACGATAAGACCCAAAGCATTTCCTAATAAGACGTATCAAGGCCAAATCAAAAGTATTGAAACCGTTCCAATAGAAGGAGCAAACAATAATGAAAGCGTGGCCTCTTATATATTTTCTGCATCAATAGAAAATGTTCCAAGTGAACTTCAAATTGGTTTTCATGTTTCCGTTGAGATTGAGATTGAAAAAGAAAAGACTCTTGTTGTTCCATCTGAAAGTGTGAAAACAGTAGATGATAAATCGTATATTTTCATCGAAAACAAGGGTATTGCAAAGATGAGAGAAGTGGTAACAGGTGAAACTCATAGTCAATGGATTGAAATTGTTAGTGGAGTTAAAGAAGGAGAAACTATTATTACAAATAAGTTGAATCAGTTATCAAATAACATGGAAGTGAAAGTGAATGATACAACTAAATAGTGTATACAAGTCGTTAAAAAATGGTCAGGAACAATTAAGGATTCTTGAAGATATAAATTTAACAATTGAAAAAGGTGAATTTGTTTCAATTATGGGTCCATCGGGATCTGGAAAGTCTACTTTAATGAATATATTAGGCTTATTAGATAAACCAAGTTTAGGTCAATATATCCTTGATGGAGAAGATACATCTCAATTGAATCAAACTATACAATCTCAACTTAGAAATAATTTGATAGGGTTTGTATTTCAACAGTTCCATTTATTTCCTAGGTTAACCGCTATAAAGAATGTAGAACTTCCTCTTATTTATTCGAATTTACCTAAAAAAGAAAGAATAGTAAGAGCTACAATAGCTCTTAAAAAAGTTGGTTTATCAGAACGAATGGATTATCTTCCGAATCAGTTATCAGGAGGACAAAAACAAAGAGTAGCTATAGCACGTGCGTTGGTAAATAAACCCAAAATAATATTAGCAGATGAACCAACTGGAGCACTTGATACAAAAACAGGTGCACAAATTATGGATTTATTTTTAGAACTTAATAAAGAAGGTGTCACAGTAATAGTTATTACTCATGAAAAAGATGTTGCTGCTTATGCCAACAGGGTGATAAACATTAGAGACGGACGAATTATTCAAGACAGGAGGATTTAACTTGAATATCTTGGATAACATTAACATGGCCTTGTCATCTTTTTCTACACATAAACTTCGTTCTTTTTTAACTATTATTGGAATCATCATCGGAGTTGGATCTGTTATTATTGTTGTAGCTATTGGCCAAGGAGGAGAAGCAGCACTAAAAACTCAATTTGCTGGATCTGGTAATAACACATTAGAAATTACCTATAGTCCTGGTGAAGGAGCTTTATATGCATTAGAGGGAATGGATAATCAACCCTTGTTTACAGAAGAGGATATCTATCATTTAAAACAGATACCTGAGATTTCACAAGTAATTCCATCAACGACACACACAGCCAAAATTTATTTCTTTAAGGAGAGCATTGATAGTCAGATTATCGGTATAACAAAAGCTTATTACGATGTTCATTCTATAACTGCTAAAGAAGGGAGATTAATCAATCTACCAGATATAGAACAAGGTAAGAAAGTAGCTATTATCAATGAAGATGTAGCAAAGGAACTTTTTTTATCGGTAAATCCGATTGGACAAATTATTGAAATAGAGGGTATCCCTTTAAAAGTGATAGGGGTGGTAGAGGAATCAGATGGTGCTATGAACCTAGCGATGCCAAAAGTAATGATTCCCCTTACTACGTGGCCGATTTTATTTGGGACGGATGAGGTTAAATCTATAACGATTAAGGCAAAAAGTGTGGATACATTAGGGGTTGCAGGAAAAAAAGCAGTCGATGTTTTAAATAGTATTAAAGATGTGGAAGGAGAGTATCAGGTATTTAACATGAAGGAAATTGAACAGGGAATTTCCATTATTACTAGAGTTATGACGATGATTATTGGTGGAATTGCTAGCATTTCTTTATTAGTAGGCGGAATAGGTGTGATGAATATCATGCTAGTTTCAGTAACAGAACGAACAAAAGAAATTGGGATTAGAAAAGCTTTGGGAGCAACGAGAGCTAATATTCTCTTACAGTTTCTTATTGAATCTGTTATTTTGACATTAATTGGAGGGGTTATCGGTATTATTTTAGGAGTTATATTTGCAAACTTAATTTCTTATATAGCAAAATGGCCATCATTAATTTCTTTACCTGTTATTCTAGGAGGATTATTTTTCTCTATGGCCATAGGTATTATTTTTGGCTTGTTACCAGCAAATAAAGCAGCAAAATTAGATCCAATTGATGCATTACGTTACGAATAAATTTTTTAAAAATTGTAATAAAATAGATTCTTTTAGTTACCTGTGATTGAAATTAGGAAAAAGTAGATATTAATTCTCCATTGTAAGGGAAAACTCTCTATTTGTCTTTTATACTTTAACATTAAAAATCTGATACCAAACTACCATAAAAAGAGTAATCTATTAGATATTTGGGAAGAATCAATCACGTTGATTAAGACTAATTTATTACATAATTAGAAAATATGTCTCATCACCATATTCTGTGATGTTCACACAATTCCGGAAATAAGTTAGCGAGGTTGATACTCAATCTAGAGTAGCTCCTTCGTCAGCTTGCAGACCACTAAGTTGGTAGAATGGAAGCGGTCAAGTGCTTTCCTTGACGGCTTCCATTCTACCAACTACAATGCGGAAAGCTGATGAAGGGCATGGTTAAGCAACCTGATTTTTATAAGTTTTACCTGTACATTCCAAAAATACACGTAGCCGAAATCTTTCAAGGTTTCTGAAGCCAAAAGCACGTCTTTTGATGTTCTTAATCTTATGGTTTGTACCTTCAATCCGGCCATTCGTAAAAGGTGTAAGAAAATATTGTAAAATTTGTGCCTTCCAATTTTCTATCGTCTTGGCAACTTGATGAAATGAAGGAAATGGGCTGCTCCATGCGAGTTGAATCCATTCTTCTAAGAGTGAATCAGCTGTATCATAGTCATTCACTTGGTATATTTCTCTAAAGAGTTCTTTTAGAAAATAGGCATATGACAATTCTGAATGCTCTTTGAGCATCTCATCTAATTGTTGTTTTTCATTAGCCGTTAACTTTTCAGAACCTTTCAAGAGTTTAAACCGTCCCTTTTTTAGTCCAGGAGTTTTCTTTCTAACTTGGTCAAGTGCATGTGTCACCTTTTGCACCACATGATATTTATCAATGACGATACAGGCCTCTGGGAATATAGATTTAACAGCTTTATGGAAGGGATCCCACATATCCATAACAACGGTATGAACCCATTTATTAGACAGAATCTTCTTGGCAAGTAAGATCTGAGTTGAATGATAACTCCGTTGATGTTCCATACCAAGCACACTCCCGGTTTGGGTATC
>JAUSTR010000041.1 GCA_030812955.1 Bacillus alveayuensis | reverse complement strand
AATCCGGAACAATCCGCAAAAATTTTGCACATTATTTCCGAATCCGCCTGAAATAATTTGAAAAAGGGATTCTGAAATAATGTGCTAATTTACACAAAAGTCTTAACAAACAAACTCTCTGACATTACTAGGCGTTCTGCGTCTTCATGTCCCTCTATCTGAGGTTGAGAGTGAATAAACTACTGATTCATTGAGCAACGGCTATTCGAATCAAGTACCACGCTAGGTTTAGCAACAGCATGACTAGCAGTGGATTTCTCTTGCAAACAAGTAAAAAGATATATATAAACAGTCATTTGTAATAAAAAGAGGAACCAAGCTGACTGTTTCGCCTTTCGGTTCCTCTTCCTCCTAAGCGTAATCCCTTTACTGTCTCGTTAGACAAATAAAAAACAGACCTATTTCCATAGCTCTGTCGGGATTACCTCTTATTTTGTTATATAAAATCCTCCAAACAGTGAAGTATTGTAAAAAGCATATTCCTCCTGTATCTCATGGGGCTCCCAATAGGGGCCAAAACTTCAACATCAGGCTCATAAGAGCAAATAAAAGAACTTACACGCTTATTTTAGCACAACCTCCTATCCATTTTAAACAGTGAATTTCCAATTAAAAAGGCGACCTACACGCCGATTTACATACTAGTCCCTCTCATTTCAGCAATAATGAATAAGTGTTTGATTGCTGTCCGGTTTAGTATCTAAATCGCCCAAAGGCCGCCAATTGCTTCATAAAAATCCTGCTGAATCTTACTATGTTCGCAAAGAAACAAACAAAAAACTTAGTATGATTTAATTATAGTTTACACCAAACTAAAATTCTAGAGGGGTACTACTTCTTTTTCGAAAATAGTATCCATAATGATGTAAAGTTTTCTATTTAAGTAGTAGTTTTTAAATTCCACAAAGGGCATAACCTAGATCTAACTTTTTGGGAAAATAAAGTTGTTTAAATCTAAGAATTTTTCTTCACAATCGTACTCTTTAATTGAATACTAACACATACAGAAAAATTTAGAGGTGCGCGTAATAAAGTTTCTCCCTATTACTAACGGTACAACCAACAGCATTAAGGGTTATTACTCCAATGATTGAAATTATTACACCTCTTAATAGCGTTACAGTACAAATTTTCAAATTTTTATTTTTCTCAAACCAAATAACAACTGTTAGAATCATTGTAAATATCTCCCGAACAATATTGCAGTATAAGGGTTTGTTGGAGTGATCCAATCATACCATTTTATAAAGTTTATAATATCTCTCCTTCTTCCATTGTCAGATAAGTGTATTGTTATTTTTCCGTCAGATCAAAAATTACCTTAATTTCTTCCCCGACCATCTGGTAAGCGGACACTTCTCCTTGCAAATAGCCACTTCTATAGTCAACATCATCTTTCCTAAATTTCTCTTTTAATTTTTCAACTACTCTTTGATAACTTTCTAAAAGTCTCTCTATACAAATTATCTTATCACTATCATCTGATTTTAATATAATATCCAAATCGATAACGATTTTTTCATACACAACCGACATGCCGTCAAACAGACCCTTTTGGAATTCTCTTGGGATATTTTCAATTTCATTCTTTGCCTCATTGGGAATATCGTCGTAATAAACATTATTGACCAAATTAGTTCCACTACGTTTACTTTGTTCTTTTGATTCCTTAACTCTTTTTTCTAACGACTGTATTAAATCTGTTAATTTAGTATTCACGATTACTCCTCCTTTAGAATAATCAAATTCTCTTACTAATCGATTTACAATCATACGATAAGCGTGACTCATACCTGATAATAATAACTTTTCATTTCCTTTATTTGTTTCAATGGCTCTTCTAAGTTCCTTTTCCATCTCAATAAAATCTAAAATACAATCTTCAATCTTTGCTCCACGAAAAAGCTTTTTTCTGTAATTAGACATTGAAGGCATCCCCTTACAAATTATTCCCATATACAAACGGTTTCTGCTAAATGTTTTCGTATGGTAACAAAGTTATTAGTTTTTTTTTCACAGAAAAAACTAGCCTATAAAAAGGGCTAGTTTCGTTTCCAAATACTTGGTGAATCAACCTAAAATTTCTTAGCTATGACCAACTAAACAAACCTAAATGTTCAAATTTATCATATACACAGCTTTTTATTACAATTTTTAGAATACCTAAATGACTAAAACGAATATACTTGCAATCATTTATTTTTATATAACCAACTTATTCCTCTTTATTAATGCTATAAATAAAAAACTCTTCTAGCGTAGTTACCTGATTTTCTGATTTAATATTTTTTATTTCATCAAAAATAATGAGGTTACCGTCCTTTATAATTGCCACATGGGTACAAAACTTCTCAGCAACATCTAACATATGTGTTGACAGTAAAACAGCGGTTTCCCCACTTGAATACTCGTATAAAAAATTTTTTATGTTATGAGTAGTAGAAGGGTCTAACCCATTAAATGGTTCATCCATTATTAAATAATTTGGTTTATGTATGAGCGAAACTAGTAATGAAAGTTTCTTTTTCATACCATAAGAATATGTATAAATAGGATCATTTATAAAAGACTCCATTTTTAGATACTGAATTAACCTGTTATAGTGATCCTGATCATAAGTTAAATTCCCCCATAAATCTATGGTGAAACGCAAAAATTCAATCCCTTTTAATTCTTCATAAAAAAAAGGTTCATCAGGTACATAACCGATTTTTTTTAGATAGTTTTTCCTGTCCTCTAATAAAGAAATTGAATCAGCCTTTATATCTCCTGAAGTTGGATTTAACAAACCTAGTAATAATTTAATCGTTGTTGTTTTACCTGCACCATTAGGTCCTAGCAAGGCAACAATTTGACCAGGCTTAATTGTAAAATCTAAAGATTTAATAATATTTTTTCCTTCAATTTGTTTGCTGAGTTTTTTAATCTCTAACATAATTGGTATTCACCTCGTGGTTAGATGGGTACACTAATATATGCTTCTATAAAACTTGCCAAAAAGAGAAGAAAAAACACGAATGCAGCTGACTTGATAATTTTAATATAATATAGTCTATCTTTTTCTTTATGATAAAACGTAAGACCTTTAAGGCCTACCATCCCTGCAATAATGATGGCTGGTACCTCTAATATTCCATGAGGTAAAAGTGCCAATATAATTTGTTCTATACTAGCTCCCTGGTCTACAGTTGCTACAACTGTTATACCAATAATAATTCCATTAAAGATTAACAGGAAAATAGTAGGAATAGCATAAATAAATATTCCTGCCATAATAAATAAACATGTCAATGAATTACTACTGAAGTAAAACCACCAGTTATCCATTTCAGTTAAATCTAATTTAATTGTTTGAAACATTCCTCTTAACAAAAAGTTCTGTAAGAGTACTCCTCCTAAAACAGATAGAAAAAAATACCAATAGAGGATAACATGATTTTTTTCTCATTCAATAAAAAACTCATTACAATTTAACCCCTTTAAACTTAAACTGGAGGTAAAAATAAAGATTGCCCTATGATTAATAGAAAGTAGATACCAAAGATAAGCGCAAATACAGGTTTTATCTTGGCCTTCGAATAACTATATAAACCGAATGCGAGTATACCGCAATAAATAATGGTAAATAAATCCAAACTATTTAAAAAGTTCATGAAAAATTCGTTATCAGAGTTTCTACCTGTATAATATGGTAAAGAACCTAATGAATATAATATAAACTCACCCTTAATAAGAGAAAAGATTAGTCTAAGTACAGATGAAATGAATAAAGATGTATAAGCTACAGTGGTAGTTAAAAAAAGATTTTGCATACTTACCTTTTCTTTAAAGATTGGTTTAAAAATACTTGTTAAAATTTTTAAGCCAACTGTAGTTAATATGATAAAAATAATTGGAGTAAAAAAGGCTGATATTCCCTGTACGATAATTAAGAAAGATTGAGCTGACGGATTTTCACTTATAAATTTGTTTATATCTGGAATTCCTTCTTCACCGGTGTTTAATTGTTCAAATGAATATGGTACTTTGTTTGCTACAATGACTGTCAGGATACAGAGAACTACTGAAAAAACTAACCACCTTGTAATAATTGCTATTTTCGGCTTATGATTTGCCAAATGAATAAAAGGGTTTAATTCCAAATCATCTGGTTTACTGACTTGAATATTTTTATCTCCTTCCATATTTCCCCTCCTAGTTTCAGTTAATGGTAATATTCCTTTTATTTTCAATTTTTCTTTTTTGGTTATAGGAAGAAATTAAAATTAATTGAATAATAATAACAGGTATTAACACTAATATTTCTGCAACAACAAATTCCCTAAAAATACTTAAAATAGCTCCAGTGATATAAATTGCTATCGTAAAAATAATTAATATCAATCTTTCCTTCCAAAACAATGCATTTACAATATATGTTCGGTTAATACTAATTTCTTCAATATCAAAGTAAGTAAATCTCTTTTTAAGAATTCGAGATAAAAAGAAATATCCAATTCCTAATCCAACTAAAATCCAAAGTGTACTAAAAAAAATTAACAATGATTCTTGGATATCTTTTAATAAATACATTGTAACTGGTATAATTGGCAAAGTTATCGAAATTATCAATGTATTTATACTATTTTTCATTTTAATTTGATCAGGATATTTCCCAATTTGGCTAAGGTTGTAAAACTCATAATGAGGGACTAATACTGAATGTAATAATACAAATTTAGTTATAACAATATAAGAAATGATTGATAAAATAAATAATCCAACTTTAATGAAAATTGGTATAGGCATAAAAATGAAAGTCACCACTGTAACATAAAAATATCCTGGTAAAGAAAGGACTCGAACAACTTTGGTCTTTAAATCATATAAGTATTCTGGAGAAGCTCCGTAAGCAATTAATACTTGTAAAAATGATCCCTCGTTATCAAAAGATAACTTCATTTTAAGTTTAGTATAAATCGAATTCACGACATGAAATGGGAAATAGACTGTTATTAGAATAGAAAAAGCTAATACAAACCGTTCACTTAAATAATTGGGAGAAAAGTAGATAAATGTAAAGATAAATGTAATAATTGGCCACAATGAGCTTCCCAATACTACAAATAAATTTCGTTTTGCCAAGTAATTTTTTAGTAATGAAATTAGATAATACTGCACATGTCTTTCTTTTAATTTTTTATTAAGAATGCATTTTGAAACGAGTATAAAAAATTTTGTAACCTTATCATCAAATTTTGAATTATCCATGTTGGTAACATTGTCTTTTCTAGAAATGACATTTAAGAGGAATAATGCAACTAATAATAAAAATAGTATGTATAGAAATGAACCTATAATAGGGATAAAGAACGATCCATTGACCATTAGCTCAGCAAGCAGGCTGTATGGATAGTACCATTGATTAACGAGAGATAAGACCAATTCTCCTGAAGATAGCAAAATATCCAAACCATCTTCAATCCAAGTAATATAATCAGTTAAAATGTTTTCTGACTCTGAAACCACAGGAAATGTTAATAACCAAGGTGTCAAAATCTTTGTTAACAAATAGATAATAGGTACGAGTAATAATGGAATAAGCAGGTTTGATATTAGTCCTTTTCCTTTTAAGTAAACACTTTTTTTAATAATGTAATACTGGATAAGTGTTGTACATAATGAAATTAAGAAATAAAATATAATGACAATAAAAAATGCTATTACTAAGTAGGTTATTTTAACCGGAAAAACCAATAAAGCACCAATGATTCCTGCTATATTTGAAAAAAAGCTGTTTCTTAACATCCAAAGTGATTCATCAATCCAAAGAAACAATATATACTTTATAGACCCAATAGGTGTAGAAGCTAATAGCCAGCTTTCCTCTTTAGAACTTGAAATCCACCGACCAGTTGCTAACCCATTAGAGATACCTTCTACAAATATAAAAAGAAAAAAAACAATTTGCCAAAAGGAGTATGGATTTGAAGAGATATACTTGTTAAATAGAAAGGCTCCTCCAAACCCTAACCCAAATACTAACAAAATTCCAATAATTTTAAAGCCGAGGGTAATAAAGGGGATAATTAATTTGTTGTTTAGATTAAACATTTTAAAATTACCCCAGTTTTGTAACCATCGTACCTTTGCTTTCCAATAAATCCATGTTTTTAGTTGACGAAATAAAAGCATGATGAACTTCTACTCCTTTGGCTTTTATATTACATTAATATGGATATACTGTTAGAGAAGACATATAATTATAATCATTACTAAAATAATCATTTCAATAGAGAGGAGAGAGAAGCATGGCCGTACTTCCCTCTCCCTTTTGTTATTACCACATTACAGTCGCGCTCCATCCTTGTCTTAGGAAGTACATGTAAATACGTGCAGCCCAAATTGGTCCTAAAGTGATAGCTGCTCCAGCAAGAACAGCTACTAAAATAGAAGTTGCTGCTGCAGTACCAATCCCAAGTACAGCCGATAGTTTCATAGTATCACCTCCTATAGGAAAAAATGATATAATTTGACTAATTATGTAATATCTTGGTGCAAACTTATTCTAGCATAAATTCAAATTAAAAATAAGAGGAAAATGTAAAATATTTTCGATTCATCACCACATTTTGTGATTTAACCCAAAAAATAAGGAAAACACTCACGAATTCCTGGCAATAATGTTAGCGTGACTTAACATAACAGGAG
>JAUSTR010000040.1 GCA_030812955.1 Bacillus alveayuensis | reverse complement strand
CTCCTAATTAATGTGGTGTGCTAGCTAACATTATTGCCAGGAATTCTAAAATGTTTTCTTTTTTACTGTAAAATCACCAAAAGTGATGAAGAATCGAAAGAATTATACTCATTGAATTATTCATAGCTATAACAGTTACAATTGGAATTGGAATGTATTTATATTCTATAGGAATTCGATCACTAATTAGTATTATTCTTTCTGTTAATCTAATTATAGGAATTCTTCTCTTGAAACTGATATTTTTTTACTATTCCTTTATAAAACAGACATTTGTAAATTTTGTAATATTTTGTTTATCACTCATTAAAAATCTTTTTACTATTTTACTATTCTTACACTTTATTTTCGTTGAAAGTAATGCACTAAATAATATATCAATATCATCTACAGTCCAGAAATATCTATTATTGGTCCCAATTCAGAAAGTTACTTTAATTTTTGAGAACCAAGTATTCTTATATGTAATCTCACTTATTATTTTATTTATAACTCTTTTAATTATATATAGCAGTGAGTACATTAAAAGAGATATTTTTTTAGATAATGTAAAGAAAAAAAAGAAATTTACTTATAAAACTAATCATTTCACAAACAAAAACAAAAAGATTAACATTATGAAAATAATCTGGCTATATATGATAAGGCAAAAAAAACAGGAGATCGCTATAACTTATATACCTCTTATTAGTACTATTGTTAGCATCACGATTATCACTATTATATTAATGTTTCAAATACCCGAAACAATATATGAATACTCATTGATTTTTTATTTGATTTTAACAGGTTATATCGTAAAGATGGTTATTGACACATATTGTTTTTTAGTATGTGTTGATTTTTATGGTGAAAGATTCTTCTTATTCAAATTGTCGGGAATAAAATATTCAGAGGTAATATTTAGTCAAATTTTTTTAACGAGCATATTTAATATAATTTTAATAATTTTAATAATACCGTTCTTTTTATTAATAGTCCCTATTGATTTCATCTATTTTATTTTTATACTAATCATCATTATCGGGCAAGTTATACTATTTAACTTAATTTACTACTTGAGTAGTGTTACTTATCCAAAATTTAATAGACAACAAGTTACATTACTACCGTCTACGAAAGCTAAAATTTCAGCAAATATATTAACATTCATAAGTCTAGGGCTGGAAGTAGTGTTATATCTATTGATAAAGAATATATTCTTTTTCTTCACTATTACAATATTAATTAACCTAATCTATTCCCTATTAGTTTATAAATTAATCAAACTTAAATTACCTTACATTCGATTAAATGTTTTTAGAGTTGACGAAAGAGAGAGTGAGCAAGTTGTTAAAAGTTAGAGATACTAGCTTTTCAATTGATGGAAATCTGATTTTACATGATATTAATCTAACTGTAGATAGATATCAAATTGTAGGTTTAGTAGGTAAGAATGGTGCAGGGAAAACTACATTATTTAATATTATATGTGGACTAATAAATTTTTCTGAAGGTGAAGTTACTTTTAATGATAGAACTCCAAATGATGTAAAATATTTTAACGAATTATTTTTTATACCAGATACTATGTTAGTTCATGAATATTTAAAAGGAATAGAGTATATCGAATTTGTTTCATCTCTTTATTCTAAAGAAATCTCAAATGAAGAAATTCAATCAATGCTTAATTACTTTGATTTAAAAGATAATGCGGATATGTTAATTAGAGACTACTCTAAAGGGATGAAAATGAAAATTGCCATAATAGTAGCTTTATTATTAAAACCTAAATTAATTATTCTTGACGAACCTTTTAATGGACTAGATCCTACTAGTTGTATTAAATTAATGGATGCTTTAAAATACTATTCCGAGAAATATGGTAGTGTTCTATTTTCTTCTCATACCTTAGACTTTGTAGAACAAATAAGCGATAAAATATATTTTCTAACAGATAAAACTTTAAGAGAAGTAACAGATAAAAACTTAATGGAGTTATTTAAAAATGAATAAAAGAATCCAAAGAATCCGAAACTTTCTAACTAACATTTGGATATTTAAATGGTTGTTTTTAGTGTCAGCTTTTATTTTTAATTTTGGATTAATTGTAGGTTATATATTTACTGATTATTCAGTTACAGAAATTGAACGTATAAGTAATGATAGACCAAAAGAGTTCCATGATTATTTTTTGTCTCTTGACTCTTACGGAGCGCAAAACACGCCATAGATCATCATTAGAGTTAATGCCAAAGACGCTCCATCCATCCGTGAGGACGTTTGCGATTTGAAGAAGAAGTATGGTGAGCAGTTCACAAAGATATTCAAAACCATTACGGCTGACAATGGCTCTGAATTCGCCGACCTTAGTAAAATCGTTGAAAAAGATGAGACTCAAATCTATTTCACCCCACCCCTATACTCCCTGTGAAAGGGGTACGAATGAGCGCCACAATGGACTAATACGCCGTTTCATTCCAAAAGTAGTACTTCAAATGCTCCTTTCGGATCTCTGAATTCTTTTTCATCTCCTATCATCTTTCGAATACTGGGCAATCGTAATTCCTTACAAATTTCCATTAGCTGTTGCTTTATATTATCCATATTGAGTAACTCCCTCATCCGTTTGATTAAACATATTGGCATAAGCTTTCATATTGATCTCAGATTGTGCCATGATTTCATCACGAAGATTTGTCTTTTCTTTTGATTTCGATGATTGTTCACAGATAAACAATATACGTTCTGTAGAGACATAATCATGCCGAATCTTGCTCAACTGTTTAACAGCTGCCATCACACAATCCAAGTTTTGTTTTTCTTGTATATAGAAAAGTAACTCTATAAATTCTTTCTCTTTTCCTATATAATAATCGGTGTATAACTTTTTAATTTGCGTTGGTGCCTGCTTTAAACATTCACTTTGAGCGATGGCACCTTTTTTCTTTTGGAATGTTTTGAGATAGTGAAAAATATTCATTTCCCATTGATGCACACCCCAATTACGACGATGCTCTGCTACCAGTTCTCCATTAATAGCGAGTTTCCGTGGATAAGAAATCCGTTTCTCTCGCTGTGGACGTAGTAAATCCATCTCTTTACACAATCGATTCGGAATCGTATCATTACCGGTTCGAATCAGTTATGGGAAATGGATGTGACATACGGATATATCGAAGGAGAAGAACGCTTTTTCTTTGTTTTATCGCTTATCGATGTGTATGATCGTTCGGTGATTGATTACCATATTGGACTGAGTTGTTCAGGAAGCGACGCCGTAAAGACGCTACAAAGATCGTTATTCAAGCGTCAGAAATTTGAACAGACCAATAAACCTGTAATTCGTACAGACAACGGCCCACAATTTATTTCACATGTCTTTGAAGCTGCCTGTGAGCGATTCGGAATCGAACATGAACGGATTCCGCCGCGGACACCGAATATGAATGCACATATTGAAGCGTTTCATCGTTTACTGGAGGAGGAATGTCTAGGAAGAATGGCGTTTGACAGCTATGAAGAAGCTTATCAAGCCGTGATGGAGTACATGAAATTTTATAACGAGCGAAGGATTCATTCGAGTATTCTCGATCTTCCACCGCATGAATTTTACAAAAAAGCGCAAACGGAATCGTTAATCATCAAAGAAGTTCGCGTATAAGGCAAGAAGATTTTGTCTTCTTGCCAAGAAAAAACGAGAAATTTTGAGAATAACCTAAAATAAGATAGGATGTGTCCAAATTTAGGGGGTCAATCCGTGCAGCGTATTCTAAAATTGAAATTAAAAAATGAAATGAACACTCTTATTAATAATTAAAAGCTCTGATGATTTACAATCATCAGAGCTAAATAACTGTTTATTTTCTCTTTTTTAACAATTCTTCACGGTCTATATTATAAGCCTTTGAATAGTAAGGGTGTTTGGAATCAATTCGATTTCCTCTTTTTTTAATTGCACCTTGTTTTAATAATTTTCCGAAGCTACTCTCTTTCCGTTCCAAGGTAAGGGTTCTATTCATAATAGCCCTCCATTCTTTATTTAAATTATAATATTAATTAAAACCATTTTCAATTAATAACGTAAACAAATTTCTTCCTAATTCTTCGAAATCAATTTCACGACCTTTATTATCAACGGTTACTACTAAAATACTTTGCTTTCCGTTTGTCATACCACTCTTTATTGTTAAATATGCTCTATCAGATTTACTATTTACAGAACGATTAGTTTTTATGTAGTTAAACCGATAAAACATTTTATCATATAGAATCCCTCTTAATATTCCTGTTCGTAATAAATGGAATAGTTCCCTTTCATTTTCATCATTGTTTATAATGCTAAGCTCTTCCTTCATATCAGGTTCTGCTTCTCCAAAAATATCGTGAATTAATATAAGAAAGGCAAACTTTATGGCATGGTCTGTATTAATATCATCAATTTTTAATTTATCTAATTCTTCACTAATCTCTATATACATTTCCAATATTTTTTTATCATGGTCATTTGATTTTCCTCTATACATATATACAGCATCTTCAAATTTTTTTAATAATTCTGTCGGGATTTTATAATAATGCTGTTGAAGAGAATTTAAATTTTTACTTTCCATTACATAAGTTAAAGCATGTTTAATTTTTATTAATGTATTTTTACTATCTCTTTGTTCAAAATAATTATATAATTGGATAGAGATAACTGACGGATTTGACTCACAAAATCGCTGAAACAATTCTAATAAATATTCGTTTTTTTTGTAAGTGTTTAAAGGACCAAATTCTCTCCATAATCCTTTTGTATAATCCCTAATATCGTCTTCTAATCTTGAAATTTGTGCATTTTTTTCTTCAATTATTTTATCTTTTATTCTAATTGTTTTTTGATTTGTATAAATAAAATAAGAAATAGTTACTAGAAATAAAAAAATAACTAACATTACCATTCCACGAGGTATTGTCCAATCTTCTTTAAAAAAGTCTGTGAAAAGACTCACTGAAATAGCCGCAGTGGGGGGTAACAATAATACCTAAAACATCATAGATATTATCAATTTTTAAAGATTTCATTTTATTCCCTCTCGTATAGTTTATTTAGATTTCTCTTTAGAGGTAATTTGCTATTCATTCTTTGCTCTTTGATAACATCAAAGAGACCCGTTTTATTAGTAGTGGCCTTAACCCACAACTTTATTAAACAATCTTTTAGAGGTGGACTTTTCATGATGTTCCTAGATAATCATCTTAAGGAAATCGTGTAATTATTACGCTTACTATATAAATCCAACTTCGAATAATTCACCCAAAACCTTTTTTGGTAAATCAATCATAGCTCATTAAAACTTCACATTTATTTTATAAAATATTTTCTTATATAATCAACCACTATTCAATTTTTAAAATAATACTTCAGTTTATAATCCAGTATTACTTCAATAAAACTGTGACCAAAATGTGACCAAAGAGTATAAATGAGAAAACTCAACCATCTGTACTAAAAAACAAAAAATCCTGTAACCCTTACTACATAAGGGCTACAGGAATCCGTTTCGTGATGATTCCGACTGGGCTCGAACCAGCGACCTCCACCCTGTCAAGGTGGCGCTCTCCCAGCTGAGCTACGGAATCATAATGTGTATTTCATTGTGACAATGTTTATTATATGTATTATTGTAAGCAAAGTCAATAACTTTTTTGAGATATTTATGATAAAATTTGTCTCGTAAATTGCAATAATAAATGCAACACTTAATGAAAAGCCAGAAAACCTATGATTAAATAGAATGGGGAACTTCGGGCAACTTTACTTGGAGTGGCGGGCATGATAGCCTTGTTAGGCGATGCCGATGTTGTGCCTTCTGGCTTCTCGGCTAGGGAATCATGCCCGCAGAGGCTCCATGTCAAGTTGCTAACCACTTTCCTATCGGATCCCCCTGTTTAAATATCAAGAGGCCGACAGAGCCAACTCCTCCTCCAAGCATTCTTGAGGTGTTTTATATCCTAAAATTCGCCTGGAAGTTGATTACACCATGTTCCTACATAGGAAATGGTTTGATCGGAAACAGCGGAAATGGCTTTCCCTTTTGGAATGAAACGGCGTATTAGTCCATTGTGGCGCTCATTCGTACCCCTTTCACAGGAGGTATAGGGGTGGGTGAAATGGATTTGAGTCTCATCTTTTTCAACGATTTTACTAAGGTCGGCGAATTCATACACATTGTCAGCCGTAATGGTTTTGAATATCTTTGTGAACTGCTCACCATACTTCTTCTTCAAATCGCATACGGCCTCACGGATGGATGGAGCGTCTTTGGCATTGACTCTTATGATGATAGCCATTCGACAATGGCCTCTGGTCCTTTTGATATAACATTATAAGGCAGACTTTCAATAGCAGAAAGAACTTTTAAAGCGTCTTCAAGACCTTCCTCAACATCTGAATCGTTAATAAACTCTTGATCTAATTCAGAAGTTAATCCCAATTCACTCTGCGTGTCATTAGCTTTGGCTTTCGCAAAGCTTGATAGGCTCATAGATGTAAATAATGTTAAACATAGAAGTGAAACTACTAACTTGGTATAAAACTTCATTTGAATAACCCCTTTTTTTATCTAATCAAAACAACATAATTATCCTAATTTGTAAATATTTATATTTTGTATTATAATAGATAATGAGAGGGTTATTATGACTAAAACTACTAAATATTCAAATATTGTTGCCCTATTATTAATAGCAATTAGTGGTATTTTCAATACGTTTGGAGACAATGAAATTATAAAAAATGTCGTTACTTTTACTAGTTTATTCTTATGTGTAATTTTACTTCTGGTAACTAGAATATCTCGTAAGAATTAATGAATATCTCAAGAAATTAAAAGAAAAGCAAGAGGACTCAATTATTGAAGGTGTTGCAAAACGCATAATCCATGCATAAATGACGCAAAAAATCCACCATCTTGGAAATCATATACAGTGACTAGAAAACACATTTCCAAGGGGTGGACACTATCATGATTTCCAATATTGTCATCAAACATGCACTGTCTAGCGGAATCGACCCTCTTTTACAGGCTTTATTTCAGTACATTGACCAACTTTCTTTACCAGAAGCACCTTATGTTGTTTAGTGCAAAATAAAAATACAGAGTTCTGCAACGAAAAGGGCAGAGCTTCATGGCATAAAAAAAGGCTTGCCAGCTCCTAAAATACCTTCACTGTTTAAGGTTGTGGACGTTTTGCGACCCGAATTAATTTATCTAGCGCAAATACAGATGAAGTCATTAAATGAGAGGGGTTTTCTATGACATATTATTATTACCTTGCCTCAGATATTAAACTACCATCAGGTATATACTCTAAGAGTGGTTTTATTAATTTAAATGGGAGTAAAATAGCTCTTGATCAAACTCTTGACTTAACAGAAAGAGATGAAAAAGTAGATGGATTCGATTATCCCGTGCAAATTGAAATCGTTTATGGTTTGTGTGATCCTGAAACTTTAGAAGCATATGATGATTTTGGATTGCCATTGCTTCATAAATATATTCTCGACGTATGCAGTTACTATAAGACATGTACCATTCAAATTGCTCACATTTTAAATACACACCGACACCCTTTAAAAATTGTAGAACGGAGAAAACTCTTATTGAATCAATTATCGAATCCTAAACAACTCGCTCTACATCATGGTGAATTGCTGACGATCAAGAAGATTCCGGAGTTCTAAGTTGATTAGACCGATGAATTTACGAACAGTTGCATTTTGTTATTATGGGTAAAATGAATTTTAGTTTACTTATTCCTAGTGTGTAGATCTTCCATCAAAAAACTTGGATGTCTTATCCGTTGCTAACGACAAGGGATCGATCTCCCAAGTATTCTTTGTATAATTAAAACCCTGAGAGGGGAACCAAATATGTGTCTAGTTGGGATACAAATTTGAAAGAGAAATGTTCTTATTATAAAAACTGCTCCTGAGCTTTGGCCGTTACCAAGCTTAGGAGCAGTACAATCTAAATTTTATTCAGTTCTTGAAGTAATTCTAAATACTTTTGAAATTCTGGACTGTTTGGGGCTGAACTTTCTACACCTAAAAGGATATCAAGTTCCTTAATCAAACGCTGACATTCTCTTTGAAGCGTACATCCACTCATGGACTTTTTAAAATTTTTTCTTGTAAATTATGATGTTGATTCTTTCTCCTTCTTCAATATCATTCCACATCTTAATGATTTGATGGTCACTTTCCGGATATAATTCTTATGATCATCTGACTTTTCTTTATTGTATTTAATTTGAGCTAGATGTTCATTTTATTCCGCACTAGTGTAGATAGAGTTTAGTATTTTCTCATCTTCAATTACAAATACCTTCTAAATCTTCTTCCTATCTTCGATATTCGGGTCTAGTTTGAAGAACTCAGGAAGTGGAATTTCCTTTTCTTTATAAGCGGATAGAAAAGTTTCTTTCATTTCTTCTAAAGAATACTTTGTTGGTAACCCACTCGTGACAAACTTGTTGTACAAAGTCTGGTATTGGCTATTCTGAGTCAAATATTAATCCCTCCCTCTATAAATGTTGATATATCAACGGTTGTAGCCGTTTCAGGGGTGTCAAAAAAATATTTTTCGACAAAATTCCTAACATTATTTCTTAA
>JAUSTR010000039.1 GCA_030812955.1 Bacillus alveayuensis | reverse complement strand
TTTAAGAAATAATGTTAGGAATTTTGTCGAAAAATATTTTTTTGACACCCCTGAAACGGCTACAACCGTTGATATATCAACATTTATAGAGGGAGTGATGAAAGGGATCGGTGCAGGAGAAGTATATTTGTCCATAAATCCCCATAAATATGAATATAAAGCAAAAAAATGAGGGGATGATTATGACCTTTAAAGGTAGATTAATTCTCCTGATTATAGGGATCCATTTAGGAGTAATAGGTGGAATTACCTTAATATTTGATTTGAATTTGTATGATTATTATGCTCAAGATTATACAGTGTTGGAGTTTGTACAGATTATTACAGGAAGAACATCATTTTATTTATTGCTGGTCGGGTTTATCCTAATTATGACCGTTGCTTATTTTCCGAAAGCAAAAAAGTAGCTATTTTCTGTACTTTTTCTCATAATAATAGTAATATATCTTTAATTTAAAGTAATAGGAGGCACATGAACAAATGTTTTTCCATCCGATGGACATTCTCATTTTCATTGCTTTTGGAATTTCCCTTTGGGCACAATTTAAAGTAAAAGGGAACTTTAGCAAATTTTCAGATGTTTTATGTTCTTCGCAATTGACGGGAGCAGAAGTGGCTCGCCGCATATTAGACCGAAATGGCTTATATGATGTCCCAGTTGAAGTTGTACCAGGAACGTTAACAGACCATTATGATCCGATTAACCGTGTTGTTCGTCTATCAGAGCCGGTATATTACGGACGATCTATTTCTGCTGTTTCCGTTGCTTCCCATGAGGTCGGACATGCTATTCAACATAAAGAAAGATATGGAGCCTTAGTATTAAGACACCGAATGTTCCCGGTTGTCAACTTTACTTCTGGGATTGCTCCTTTCTTATTAATTGCCGGCTTTCTAATGCAAAGCTTAAACTTATTGGGATTAGGGATCATTTTCTTCTCATTTGCAGTTGCGTTCCAGCTCATAACATTACCGGTGGAGTTTAATGCAAGCTCCCGTGCAAAAAACATAATGGTGGCAGAAGGGATTATTCGAAATGATGAAGAGCACGGCGTCAATAAAGTGTTAAATGCCGCTGCCTTAACATACGTAGCTGCAGCATTAATTTCCTTGTTTGAGCTATTAAAATTTGTGATGATTTTCTTCCAATCAAATGATGAATAAAGCGGAGGATTCTACATCCCCCGCTTTTAGTTTGTAGACAAAGTCTATATAAAACGAATCTTCAGACTGAATGAAAGCGCTTGTCATTCGAGGCACGAGCCCGATGAGAAGCGGAGTTACCAAGTACGGTAATGAGCATTCGAGGAGGGCGAAGTAACAAAGAATGCAAGCGTTTGTCAACAGTCTGAAAGCGGAGGATTCTACATCCCCCGCTTTACTTTTATATCATGAAATATCGATACTCATAAGCATTTGTACGGGAGGGAAATAAATAGGATGCTGAAAAAATTTTCAATTACTACCAATAAAAGAGATGAAATGATCGAGATCACACGAGATGTACAAAAAATGGTCGATGAATTAAACATTCAAGAAGGGCTAGCGGTTGTCTATTGTCCACATACGACAGCTAGCATAACCATTAATGAAAATGCAGATCCTGATGTAAAACGTGATATGATGCGCCGCTTTGATGAGGTGTATCCGTGGGAGCATGAGCTTGACCGTCATATGGAAGGAAATACAGCAGCTCATATGAAATCGAGTACAGTCGGTGCTTCACAGCATGTAATTATTACAAATGGGCAATTATTACTCGGAACTTGGCAAGGTATTTATTTTTGTGAATATGATGGACCACGAAAGCGTACATATTATGTGAAAGTATTGGCAGATTCATAAATATTACCAAAAGGGGTCTGACCTCGGTCAGACCCTTTTGAAACATAAGCCTCACTTATACATGTTATAAGGAGTGGTATACATTTAAATGTTTTTTAACAGTAGAAAAAAGATTGACCAATGCGCGCAAATCCTTGACCTGTTCGGGGCATTTGCGTAAAAGCATTGTGATAACTTGATAAATATCGATAATCAGGTCTCGTCACCTGTTGCATTAAATAAGCTGTTTCTTGTGCATCTTCTTTTCGATATTTATTGAGTGTTTGAATGATCCCATCGGCTGTCCGAATCCCAATCCCGTGACCATAAAACATGTCTTTTCCAAGATAAATTGTATTTTCACCTCGCCATTGCGGCTTTTCTGGATGAAAGTCAGGGTTTTTAAAGTAAAGACAATCACCTGGTAGAAAGTCATTCCCTCTTCGGGTGTAAATCCCTAAATCTTCATCATAGTGCCAGTCATATAAGACAAGTCCTTGAAATAAATGATTAAAAGCTTTATCGCCAATGGAATCTAATGCTGCTTTATAAAAGATAATGACAATCGCTGTGGCGCATTCAAATGCATATTTGATTCCATTTTCGAAAATATCACGGATTGCATCCGATGGCATTTTCCCTTTTTTTAGTAAAAAGGCCCCTCTTTGATTTAAGTTCCAGTACTCCTCATTACAATACGACGTTGCAAAAGTAGCGAATTTTGCTTTGCTTTTTAAAAGGTCTCTTGCAGCTTTCATCGTGTTTAGACGCATCATTAATTCAAAATGTAATTGCGAAATATTGTCATATGTGTAAACTTCTCGATACTTAACCATCCATTCTAGCATTTCTTGAAAAGGTTCTTGCGGAAACATTCCTTTCAGCTGCCCAATCGTCATTGGGACTTGTTGAACGATAATCATCTCGATCCCCCCTAACAGTACATTTTATAAAGAGGGACAGATAAGATATTCATAAATAAAATTAAAGGCTGTTTTCGTAAACTTTGTTGCTTTTCGACTGTCTATGAACCGAACAAAGCACGTGGGGCTGTCTAAAAAGTCCATTTTAGTGTTTATGTTTGCAAATTAAAAACCCGAGAATGTTGATATAACAGCATTCTTGGGTTTTAATTTTTTAATGCTCAAACTGAAAAACCACTTTTCGGACAGCCCCATCGACTTTTGTTAGGTTCACGTCACGCTACAACGTGTAGCAAGCGTTTCGCTTGCTTGACAGTCGAAAAGCTATCGTATAGTAAAGCAACAATCTTCTAGAAAAGAGCCAAATTAAAAGGATCGTATACAAGTGTATTTGTAAAAAAATTTTTTCGTTTTAAAAAAGCAAAAGGGAGGCAAGAAAAGCCTCCCTTTCGAATTATAAAGATGCACGTAATATCGCAAGAACATCTTCTTTGTTTAATTTTTTGAAGTTGCCAAATTCACCAAACGCCATCGCTTTTTCGGCCATGACATTTAATTGGCTATCATCAATGTTATAGTCCGCTAAACGAGAAGGTGCTCCGATATTTGTCCAAAACTCACGAAGCTTTTCAATGCCTTCTAGTGCTGCTTCTTCATCTGTTTTTCCGTCTGGATTGACATCAAATACGTTCACCGCAAATTGTTTAAAGCGTTTAGGATGAACGTGTAACGTATGCTTCATCCAGTTCGGGAATATAATTGCAAGCCCACCTGCATGTGGAATATCATAGATAGCTGACACAGCGTGCTCAATATTATGTGTAGCCCAATCACCACGATAACCCATTGAAAGCATTCCATTTAACGCAATGGTACCGCAATACATAATCGTTTCACGTAGCTCATAATTTTCTAAATCATTGATCAGTTTTGGAGCTGTTTCAATAACCGTTTTTAAAACACTTTCACACATGCGGTCTTGAAGCGGTGTGTTTTTTGTATTGTGGAAATATTGTTCCATTACGTGTGACATCATATCCACAATACCGTAAATCGTTTGATCTTTCGGAACGGTAAATGTATAGGTTGGGTCTAAAATCGAGAATTTCGGGAATACTGCTGGGCTTCCCCAACCATGCTTCTCTTTTGTTTCCCAGTTTGTAATAACAGAACCTTTGTTCATTTCAGAGCCTGTTGCTGCTAATGTTAATACAGTACCTAATGGTAGAGCTTCTTTTGCTTCCGCTTTTTTAATGACGAAATCCCATGGATCGCCATCGTATTTTGCACCAGCCGCAATCGCTTTCGTACAGTCGATTACACTGCCGCCACCAACGGCAAGTAAAAATTCAATGCCTTCTTTTTTGCAAATGTCAACACCTTTCCGAACGGTGGAAATGCGTGGGTTTGGCTCAACTCCTCCTAATTCATATACTTCTGCTTCAATTTCTTTTAAATATGTAAGAACTACATCATATAAACCATTTCGTTTAATGCTGCCACCGCCATATATGAGCAATACTTTCTTTCCATATTTTGGTACTTCCGCTTTTAACTTCTCTATCTGATCTTTACCAAAAATTAATTTTGTTGGATTATAAAATTCAAATGAATCCATGTCCTTCCCTCCTCGCTTATTATTATGGATGAGTATTAAATGGAATGCAAAAAATTAGAACTGAATCATTAACATTCGTCCTATACTACCTGTATTCAAAGCGTTAAGGGTAAAATGGAACTTCCTCACCTTTTATCTGATCCTTTATTTCACTATATCATTGAATAAAAAATACATTCTACTCATATGAAAAAGATGCCTGTATTAATGACGCTCTGTTTTCTGAATGTGCTTGCTTTTTACTCTTGATTCGTTAACATTCTGTATAAAATTCCTTACATAAAACAAAACTATTTAAAAAAGCGCTAACTGAATCTTATAGGGATGTAAATTGAAGGCTGTAATCCACTCATACTCGTAGAAATCGGTTTGTTCGTCAATTTCTTTCCATATCATTCTAAAAAATGGAATTGACTAGGGCAAGAGAAAGGATGGCATATTGTGAGCATTGGAATGAAACTTAATATTAAGGATTGTTCACTGAGAAGTCAACAGTCTAAGCAGCAACAAGGAAAGATTTCCAAGAAGTTAACTGAAAATGAAAACAAACTTCGTTCTATATATAAAGATTGTATGGATGTTATTTTTCGTCCTTTTTTCATCGGAGGAAAAGAAAGAGCCATTCTTATATATATTGAAGGTTTGGCAAACGTTGAGGAAATCGATGATAACGTGCTTTCAACACTAATGCAGATTAAAGAAGGGGAATTAAACATAAATATAACCATTTTAATTGAAAAAAAAATAACCGTTTCAAATGTAAAAAAAATCAAAAACTTCTCCGAATGCATTCAAGAGATTTCATTAGGAAATCCTGTGATACTCGTTGATAAGAGCGAAACAGGAGTGGCGTTAGGTCTATCCAAATGGGAGAAACGTTCGGTTTCAGAACCAGCTGCTGAAGCGGTTGTTAGAGGACCGCGTGAAGCATTTGTAGAAGCTTTATCTGTAAACACGACCTTGATCCGGAGAAAAATTAGAAGTCCGATGCTCAAAATGCAATCGATGGAAATTGGTCGCTACACAAAAACAAAGGTTGTCATCACATATATTGAAGGTCTGGTGGATCAAACCTTAATAGAGGAAGCGAAAAATCGACTAAGCCGAATAGACGTTGATGGAATAATGGAAACTGGCATGATTGAAGAATTTATTGAAGATAACCCATATTCCCCATTCCCACAAGTATTAACGACGGAGCGTCCTGATGTCATAGCTGCAAGTCTACTAGAAGGACGATTGGCCATTCTAGTAGATGGTAGTCCTTTTTCTATTGTTGTACCGACAACGTTTTATTCTTTATTACAATCTAGTGAGGATTATTATTCACGATTTTTAATAGGGACTGCCACACGTTGGCTTCGTTACTTTTTTCTTGTAATTTCACTCATATTACCATCTTTGTATGTAGCAATTATTACCTTTCATCAGGAGATGGTGCCAACACCACTTTTAATTAGTATGGCTGCTTCGCGTGAACAAGTCCCTTTTCCAGCTCTTATTGAAGCTTTAATAATGGAAATCACATTTGAAGCACTCCGTGAAGCAGGGCTGCGTCTTCCGAAACAGGTTGGGTCTGCTGTCAGCATTGTTGGGGCGATCGTTATCGGAGAGTCGGCTGTTTCTGCTGGAATTGTCTCTGCACCAATGGTAATTGTCGTTGCCCTTACTGGTATTGCCTCCTTCACTATTGCACGGTATCCAGCCGCAATCGCTATTCGAATGCTGCGATTTCCTGTGATTCTTCTGGCTGGGACACTTGGACTATTAGGTATTATGCTAGCTCTTATTACCATAATCATCCATTTATGCACTGTGAGATCTTTTGGTGTACCGTATCTTAGTCCAATGGCACCGATGAAATTCCGCGAAATGAAAGATGTACTAATCCGTGCCCCGTGGTGGGAACTCGATTCAAGGCCCCATTTTACAGGAGACTATAACAAATATCGTCAAGCTCCTGGATTAAAGCCTGATCCGGCAAAAGGGGATGAAAAGTAAAATCGTAAGTAACGAGGTGAGAAAAGATGATTGAAAAGGGCCGGATTAGTGTTGTGCAAATGGCCATCATTATGCATCCGACAATTAGCGCTACGGCGATTCTCATTGTACCGTCTATTACAGGAAAATTTGCAAAACAAGACTTATGGTTATCACCGATATGGGCTTCTTTTGTCGGTTTTTTTACGATCTATTTGGCTTATCAATTGAATAAGCATTTCCCGAAACAGACAGTCATCCAATATAGCAAGGAAATTCTAGGTGTAATTCCAGGCAAAGTGATCGGATTTTTGTACTTGTTTTTTTATGTGTTTATAACTGGAATTATGTTAAGGGAGTATGGTGAATTTGTCGTCGGCAATTTTTTAATGACGACACCACTCATTGTCGTTATAGCCAGTATGGTATTTGTCTGTTGCCTTGCGGTACATGGCGGACTTGAAGTGATTGCACGAACTGCACAATTTTTTCTTCCAATCGTTTTAGCTGTACTTTTGTTTATTGCTATTATAATGATTCCAGATCTACAGTTGAAACATATGTTTCCAATCATGGAGAAAGGTTTGATGCCGTCGATAAAGGGGGCTGTAACACCATCAGGCTGGTTCAGTGAATTCTTTCTTCTCTCTTTCTTATTCCCATTTTTACTTGAAAGGGAAAAAGGATTCAAATGGGGCATGATCTCGGCATTTTTAGTGATGCTTATGCTAGTTATTACGAATTTGTATGCTCTTTTTTTATTCGGTGACATTACTGATATGTTCATCTATCCGGTTATGAGCGCAACAAAATATATTAGCATTGCTGATTTTCTTCAACATGTTGAGTCCATTGTGATGGCGATTTGGATCCCAGGTGTATTTATTAAAATTTCAGTATTCTATTATGTGATTGTGATCGGTACGGCTCAATGGTTAAATCTATCCGACTACCGTCCGATTGTTCTTCCGATCGGTTTTTTATTAGTTGTGTTCAGTATTTGGTCAATCCATAGCTTAATGGAACTAATCGACGTATTAATGAATTTGTGGTCAATGTTCTGGCTCTATCATTTGCTAATACCAGCCTTATTGTTATTCATTGCGTTTATTCGTAAAGGAATGGTTGGTAAACGGGAAGAACGTAATAACAAAAAGATGTTAAGTGGTAAAAGGTGAAATAGGATGTTAAAAATATTTTTAGAAAAAGCAGTAAAAACAGTGTTATCTTTATTTATTTGTTCATCTCCCCTCTTTCTTACGGGCTGCTGGGATCGTGTCGAACTGAATGACTTAGGGCTTGTATTAGCAACAGGTCTTGATAAAACCGAAGACGAACAAATTGAAGTATCCGTACAGCTGGCCGTTCCAGAAGCGATGGGAGGAGAAGCAACTGCAAGTGGTCAAGGTGGAGCGGGAAAGACGATAACTGTTGAAAAAGCAATTGGAAAAACAATATTCGAAGCTTTGTCTCGACTGCAGGCAAGATTTTCACGCCGAATTTTCTGGGGACATAACCAAGTGATTATTATTGGCGAAGATCTTGCCGAGTCTGAGGTACAGAAGCATATCGACTTTTTTGCCAGATTTCCTAAAGCTAGGCTAAAATCTTATATATTTGTTACTAGCGGAAAAGCGATTGATGTGTTAAAAGCTATTCCTGATGTTGATAGAAGTTCGGCAGAAGTAGCTAGAGAACTGGCAAACTTCAGAATTGGAATGGCTGTAACAGTGAAAGATTTTTTGGAAGAATTAAGCGGAGAGGCCAATGCGGTAGGTCTGCCATGGATAGAAGTTAAAAAAGAATCGTTTTCAAAAGGATTACAAGTGAACGGAACGGCCATTTTGAAAGATGGTAAAATGATTGGATATATCGATGACAAATTAACAAGGGGCTTATTATGGTTAAGAAATGAAATGGAATCTTCTACAGTAACGGTTCAACCAGAAGGGTATCACGATCAAATATCATTTTATCTCCTACATTCCTATACAAAACTAATTCCTAAAATGGAAAATGGAAAATGGAAAATGATCGTTAAAATCGTCACAGAAGATGATGCTGTAGAAAACGAAACGAATTTAAATTTGACCAATCCTGTTATTACAAAAAAGCTTGAAAAAGAATTAGAAAAAACGATTGAAACACGCATTAAAATGACACTTGAAGTAGTTCAAAAGAAGATGGGAGCGGATATTCTTGGGTTTGCTGAAGCGTTTCACAGACACTACCCAGATGAGTGGGAAAAAGTGAAGGATCAGTGGGATAAAAAATTTCCAGAAATAGAGGTAGAAATTAAAAATAATGCGTATATAAGAAGATCAGGAGTGTCTACATCATCAAAAGTGGTATCCAAAGAAGAGGTGTTCAAAAAATGATGTTTATAACATTTATTGGAGTCACAGTTGCTACTATACTTATTATATTATTTGAATGGTCGAGAATGAATAAAAAACAGAAAAAAGAAAAATGGACCGTTGTCATATTAACAATGTCAGGGTGGATACTAGCTATCCTCCTCGTTTTCTTTTCTAATATGCTTGGTCCTGCTGATTTGATAAATATGATTTTTAAACCTTTAGGTAAGTTTTTGCTGGACCCGATAGATTAAGGGAGGAACCGAGAGAAAATAATCGTTTGTTATAGGAATTTTCCTTGTTGAAACACCAGTATTCGTCGCCAAAATTTATCAGTACTCATTTATGATTGACCATACGACATGAAAAACGCAGATTCATATTAAAATATGATGAAATTGGCTCATTTAGGGAAATGACGAGCTATTTCGTCTGCTACGGTTGTACTTTTCCGAACTGTTGTATCAAACATGACATTAGTAATTGTCGCTTCGGTTATAGCTTCATTTGCTTCATTAAAAATAATTTGTTCCAATACAAAGCTTTTTGTTCCTAATCGAACAGGACGTGTTATTACATTAAGTATATCTCCCAACCTAGCTTCTTTTTTAAAGAAAACATCCAATTTTAATACGACAGTTCCTAAATTTCTTTTTTTCATAACCGCAAATGGTAAACCCGCTTCACTGTACCAATGTTCACGGGCTTTTTCAAGATAAGACACATAAACCTTATTATTTACATGACCGAGTTCATCGATATCCTCTGGTTTAACTTTAATTTCTGTAACCGTTTCAAGTGGCATATTTATGTCCTCCTTTTTGTTCTTGTTTAAATGTCATGACTTCATAATGTTCATAAAGATTTATGTACAAAAACTTTGGAATACTTAGAAAGATGATTTTACTAATGCTTAAGACCAATTTATAGAGTTAAATAAATAACGTATTTTCTAACCGAAGGGACTTCCTTTTTAATAGAAAGTAAATCAAAGAGCCCTGATGTTGTAATTCAAATTAGTTTTAATATTTAGAAGAATATTACTAATATTGTACATCCAAATAAATATTCATGCAAAAGATTTAAATTTATGATGTAGATGAGGAAATTCCCTAACATAAATTTACATCCAAACAAAAAAGGAGACAGGAACCCAACTCCTTGGTTAGAATAGATGTGCTACCAACTACCTACAAGGAGGTTCATGTCTCATGAA
>JAUSTR010000038.1 GCA_030812955.1 Bacillus alveayuensis | reverse complement strand
AATTTAGCACATTCTTTCAGAAAAGGGGAGAGGGCTTTCTGAAGGAATGTGCAAAAAAATGGCTCTTTTGTTCCGAAATAAAGTGATAATTTACAGCTCTTCAAAATGCTGGATGGCCTCCTGTAATTGACCATCTTCATACAGCATGCAGGAATAATGAAACTTTGCCCGCATATATGGTCTCGTTTTCACAATTCCCCAAAAATGACCTTTATTTTCTTCTATGAACGCTTTTCCGAGTGATTTTTCTCCACGTATCATTCCTTCTCGATACAAGTTAAGCGCTTCCTCAAATGAACTTGCTTCTTCTGCTAAAAGATTATAAGCGTCTGGGTTATTTGGATCGAGTTTTAAAGCTTTATTAATCAATTGTTTTCGTTTTCGCCCAGACTCTCCATAAGCATCAAATATTAATTCTTGTGCTTGTTCTTGTTTCGTTAAAGGGCGGGAAGGAATGGTAGGGTCATTCAAATATTCATTTAAATCTTCCATAGAGTCTATATCGACATTTTCAAGCTTTCGTTCACTTTCAAGAAGGCTTCTTTCCATCAAAAAGCGATTTTTCTCAAAAGGCGTGCCTTCATCTAAAGCAAAGTCCACTGCTCCATCTAAAAGTGAAGCTGCTTTCGCCTGTTGTAGGAAATCTTCGACAACTGATTCAACATGATGCGCACGTTGTGAAATGCTACCAGGATTTGCCCCGTACATCTCCGCTAATTCGTTTAATGTTTTTTTTCTATTTAAAAAAGGAATATTTCGATACACGACGTAATGAATGCAAGCTGCATACAACCCTATATTTTTAATGCGCGGTTGTTTTAATTCACAATATTTATACCATAGAGTCACACCCAAAAGAACTAACGTATCACTGTTCTCTTCGTTTTTTATGTTTAATTGAAAGCATTTGGCTACTTCTTTATATTGTGGGTCACTCCATGAAAAATTTTCTATTAAATCAAAGGTAAGTGTAATAAAAAAGGCTTGGTCGAGAATATCTAAAAACTCACTTGCCATAAATTCTTGTGGACTGACTTCACTATTATCAAAATGCTCTATGATTGTTTGTCGAATTCGTTCTGCCTTTTCCTCATAAAAATCGACAAACATCGCAAAAAAAGTGAAGGATTCACCTATTGGTACTAAAATTCCTATCAATAAAGCTCCTTCTACCAATCCACAGTCTTCTTCGAAAATAATCACGTTCTTCGTTTCTTTTGTTAAAATATCTTTCACTACAACCCTTTCATTATCCACTGATAGTACTTCCGTAGCAGAAGGTTTTACACCGACCCAAGATTGTAATATTTCTTTCATTTTAGGCCTTTGAATGTTATGAAGATGTCGATCAATATATAATTGTAGAGGCGTTTTTTCTCCGTCTACCAGTTGCGTAAAAATCGCTAAGCTAACACCCATCAATTGATATATTTCTTCCATTTCACCTGGAATATTATAGCCTTCTAAATAATCTTCAACAAGAGTTAAAATTTCTTCATCATAGTTCATGAGTGAAAATTCAATAATATCTTTCTGTAAATTGACAATTTCCTGCTTCAAGATCTGTTGAATAGAGATGAAAGATGTATTTCCACAGCATCTTTTATATTTTTTCCCGCTTCCACATGGACAAGGATCGTTTCGTTTTACTTTTGTCATGATATAACAACCTTTCTATAGGATCATACCCCTCTAATTTCTTTTTCCATCTAATTTATAATATTTTCCAAAAAATGATTGTATTGATTTTTTCATAAATTAACTTCGCTTCTTCTTCATCATAGATGTGTGGGGTTTTACTTCGATCGACTAACATGTCTATCCACTGGTCTCCATCTTCAATCAAACCATATGAGTATGCCTCTTTAATCGTGGCTCTCGGACTTTTTATGTCATTGATACCTGTATATTCTAAGAACATTTTCATCAATTTCTATTCCTTCGTTTTAAGCTTATTTTTAGTCAACCGATCAAAAAACACAATATCTATTTTAAGAGGTGTCGACATTTGTTGAATGTCATTTTCTATCAAGTTTTGCTGACTATGCGTAAGCATCTTTTTAAACAAAGCTAAATCAATATCAGACGTTTTCTTAAAATTACCACGTGCTCTTGAACCAAACAAAAAGGACTACTTTATGAATTTGACTGTTTAACATACAGTAGTTTTGTAACCCACATATAAATTGTTTTGAAATTCATGTTGAATTCCAAATCACAGTCAACATTATATCACTCCAACATGACTTGCTATTACAATTATTTAAACAACAATCTAGTTGTAAATGAAACCTAGATGATTCATGTGGATTGAGTCAAGAGTTTGTGGGAGATTTTTTTGACGTTTTCATTCGTTGGATATATTTGGTTTAAATAACTTGATTTATGTAAGCGTTTTCTAGTCCTCTCATCCTGCTTGCGTGCACTGTTTTCGCTTTTTTTAAAACCCTTTCAATGCTTTTAACGCTTGATAAATAGGCGTTCCTGACGAATGATCGAAATAACGGATATTCCCTCGCACCAACTCTGCTACCTTTGTTCCTACGTGCTTGATTGCCTTTTTCACGATCGTTTCTCGTTTCGTTTCTCTCTTTTCCTTTTGCGAAAGAATCTCTCCATTCCATGTCTGAATCGTTAATCTGTCTTTCACAGCTACCATCACTTGTATAAACCTCGAATGCCTTCGTCACACCAACTTCTTCCTTGTTTTACTCGTTTCGCAAAGACGTGCATCGTTCCTTCCGCTCTTCCCATCGGACGCATTCCTGTGGTATCTATCCCTTTCTCTCGCAGCCACTCTCGATAATCGCTCAAACAGCCCGGCATGGACTCAATCCGTTGGATCAATCTCTCGACTTGTTTTTCTTTCTTCTCGTCCCCTAGCGTCCCTACTGCGCTATACAGTTCGGTTAATAGCCCTCTCTCATCAAACGTGGCGAGCTTCTTTCAAATGATTCGATACCGTGGATGGTTTTGGAAACATTCACGAATTTCTCGCGCGACATGAAACCGATCCAACTGGAAAAACACCCGTTTCCCGAAGTACTCCCGACAAGCCGTTATCCATTCTGCTCCATCGCCATTGACCACCACCCAATCTCTCATTGGATCATAGCCGTATTCCTCGATTAAAAACGTTTCTAGTCCTTCCCACACCGGCTCTTTTGTTTCGTGTACATAGTGCCTTTTTCCAACCAAGGATATGCGTTGTCCGTTTACTTTCCATCCTTGGTGCACCGCCAATATCTTTTCTTCTTTCCCTCTTCGACGGCTTCGCTGCCGTTTCACGTATAATCCGTCCGCCTCCACGAACAACACCTGTCGCTCCATTTCCATCGGACGATGTCTGTCCACCGTCGCTTGTAACACGAGCTGTCGAATCGTTTCATGGCTCATCACCGCATAGCCTACCATCTTCTTTAGCGCCTCTGCGGCTTGGCGATAAGAGGGACCGGTAACGGCTAAATCGATGGCGGTTTCCTCCAATAACGGACCCATCCCCTTCGCTCCATCGAAGCCGAGAAAATGATCTAACAAACACGTATACGCGCCTTTTTCACGATCCAAATAGTCATTGCGTCGGATCTCCACCTCCCCAAAAAGCGTCTGGATGCGTACTGTTCGTTTATCTTTTAGGTAATAACGCTTTTTATCTCGTTGCTTCGCTAGCTCTTCATCCAGCCGTTCCAATACCTGTTGAAACATTTCTCCATAGGTTTTTTGTAACATCGAAAACAATTCTGCTTCTAACTCTTTTAATGTTTGTCCATCTGTGATAAACTGTTGCATAGGACTCTCTGACCTCCTGTTGTGGTTTGGTTGCACTTATCACCATACAGGAAGAGAGTCCTTTTTGCATCTATTTTGCTCATCCTCTTTTTTTCAAGGAAACCTCCCCTTGAAACAGATGGAAGAGGATTTAGCTTCCTCCCACAAACATTTTACTCATACGCTTGAACAATATTTTATACATCATCGGACAATCACTCCGGTATACGACTGTAGATGAGCAAAATCACTAACATAAATTTACATCCGAACAAAAAAGGAGACATGAACCCGATTCCTTGGTTAGAATAGATGTGCCCACAACTATCCACAAGGAGGTTCATGTCTCATGAATAGACTAGCACATCATCATGGAATTCACAAGTTTTTCACGATGTTAGGGTTGGCACTTTATTTCTCGAAACCTGTTATGAAGCATCTTGTTCATATCGTGGATGCGATGGTGACGAAAGGCTTTTCTGGAACGTTGACCGATCTTCATCATGGGAGCTTTCATCCGAACCATCGCACGACACTCAGCCATTTTTTCACGAAAAGCCCGTGGGAGGAAGAGACATTGCTTCGCAAACTCCAGCAGTGGATACTTCGTCGTGTCGAACGTCGCGGGCGTCGGGCGGTGAAACGGTATTGGATCTTGGTGCAACTTACGTATGTGTACAGCATGTTCGAGTCTAACAGTGATTTTTCGTATGGGCTCGATCTCCTGCGCAAGAGAAAAGGACATAGCCTCGTGGAGTTCATTTACCGTGCAGCAAAACAAAATATTCCCATTGATACCGTGAAAAAACAGCTCCACGTGGCATAAGGGGTACCCTATTTGTCTCTTTTGCATGGTAATTATTGTAATTTAAATTGCTCAACTACAGTATACGAATTTAATTTATACGATCTCTGCGATGAATACCGTAATAATAGATAATAAAATCGATGTAATGATTAACGTCGCTAAAGGTTTTAACGCTTTTTTCCGGACCTGCTGCAAATGAATATTTAATCCTAATCCGATCATCGCCATCGTTAAAAGAAAAGAGGAAACATTGGCAATCGGATCGAGGAGATTTTGCAACTTCATCGGATTATATGCTCTAATATAACTTCCAAGCACACTCATGACAACAAAACCGATTAAAAACCAAGGAAATGCGATTTTTGTCTTTTCATTGTTGACACCTTTTCTTTTTTCCAAATAAATAAGGATAAAAGAAAGGGGAATGAGTAAAAAAACGCGTCCGAGTTTGGCGAGTAAACCAACGGCTAAAGCATCCTGTCCTGCTGCGCCTGCTGCTAATGCGACATGGGCTAGTTCGTGCAAACTAATGCCCGACCAAATTCCGTAAGATTGATCATCGATTGGCAACAACGGAAATAGAAAAGAATAAAGCAGGGCGAAGATAGTGCCGATTAAAGCAATTAAACCGACGGATATTGCAGTATCTTCATCTTTTGATTTCAAAATGGGGGAAACTGCCGCAATCGCCGCTGCACCGCACACCCCTGTACCAATTCCGACGAGTAATGAAATAGAAGGATCTGCCTTCATTCTTTTTGAGATAAACATTGTAACGCCTATGGCAAAAAGAATGACGAACCCATCAATTGCTATGAGGCCTAATCCATCTTGGATGATCAATTGAATATTTAATCGAAGCCCGTACAGAACGATTGCCATTCTTAAAAGGATTTTTGCCGAAAATTGAATTCCTGTACTGATCGAAATAGGGTATCCCCATATTTGCCGATATACAATAGCAAGGATAATAGCGAGAGCCATCGGACCAAGTTTTTGAAAGCCAGACAGCATCGCCAACCCCCAACCAATTAATGCGATGAAAAAAGTAAATCCGATGCCACCGATTATCGGTAAGGTTTTCTTTTTTGGCTGTTCCACTGTCGATTGGATTGTTTCCATTATTATTTTCACCTCTAACATCATTTTCTCCTATTCACTACATTACGATATAATTTATAATAAGAAAAATAAATAATAAAAATAAAAATAATAAGAAATACTTATAATAGGGGTGAGGTTCTTTGGAACAATCGTTAATGGTTTTCGTAAAAGTTGTGGAAAAAAGAAATTTTTCGAAGGCGGCGGAAGAATTGCATATGACGCAACCTGCTGTAAGTCAATATATACAAGCGTTGGAACGGGAAATGGGCGTTAAACTGTTGGAGAGAACGAATAAATATGTTCGGGTCAATCCTTTCGGAGAAATTGTGTACACGTTTGCGAAAGAAATTTTAACTTTACATGGGAAGATGAAGCGGCTTATTGACGATCGGTTGAATCGACCGAGCGGAGATATTAAAATTGGTGCCAGTTATACCATAGGTGAATATGTTCTGCCAAGTGTCATTACGAAACTAAGACATCGTTTTCCGCGCATTAATCCAAAGGTTACGATAGGAAATTCGGAAAAAATTTCGGAAATGATTGCTGAAAATCTACTGGATGTCGGGTTAATTGAGTCAAATTATAAAAGGAAAGAATTAACCGTCATTCCATTTGCGAAAGATACGTTACATGCCTTTATTTCACCCGCTCATCCTTTGGCACAAATGGATACGATCCCGATAGAAGAATTGAAAAAGGTCCCGTGGATTGTCCGCGAAAAAGGTTCAGGAACGAGGGAAGCTGCTGATCAACTACTGCACTTTTTAGGGATTGAAGAAGTGGAATTAATGGAATTTGGTAGTACTCAAGTGATTAAAGAGTCCGTAGAAGCGGGGCTTGGCATTACCATTTTATCGGAATGGGCGGTTCGAAAAGAATTGGCTTTACGAACATTAACGATCCTTCCTGTTTTACACACACCTTTTTCCCGCACATTTTCCATCGTGAAACCTGAATCTTCCTATGAAACAAAGGCGGTCTCTCTTTTTACGGATTTGTTATTTGAAAAAATTGAAAGGGACATCGCACCGATTGGGAAAACGATAAAGGAGTGATCCAGGTATACTCATGTAAAGGTTGTACTTTAGTTCTATGATTATAGTTGAAGGCTATCCACTTTTGGTACAAAAGTTATAACTCAACTTTCGCAGTCTAATTTCATAAGAAAATGCTTGATGTTAATAGGTTTTACACGGCTAAAAGTGTGAGTAAAATGTTTGTGGGAGCAATCTTGGGGGAATGAGTTGGATGTCCTCCTCACCTTTATGAATTATCCAAACAGTATTCGAAGTGTAATTTACACGACGAATGCCATCGAACGAACGATCAAGGAGATTCGGAAACGTCTAAAACCGATGAACAGATTGAGCAGTTTAAAAGCCGCGGAAAAAATCGTGTATTTGACCATTCAAGATTTTAATGAGAAATGGACAGAGCGAAAGTTGCGAGGATTTGCCGAAGCACAGGAAGCCCTCGAGCCAATGTTTGAAGAACGTTATTGTTAACCAAATATTGTAAATAAACAAAATAAGGGGATTCTCCCTTTTCACACAGGAGACAGAATATTCTGTCTTCTGTGCGGAGGAAACCGGTCCCCTGTCCATCTAAACCATTCAGGGATACCCTATCTATCTTTCATTACACAAAATTCTTGACGGTACCGAA
Source organism: Bacillus alveayuensis (assembly GCA_030812955.1). Classification (GTDB taxonomy): domain Bacteria; phylum Bacillota; class Bacilli; order Bacillales; family Aeribacillaceae; genus Bacillus_CB; species Bacillus_CB alveayuensis. Next base: position 2,603 of record JAUSTR010000038.1, on the reverse strand, counting down.
AACATCGGACACGGTAAATCGGATACTAATAATAACAGTTTTATAAATAACAAAAAAGGGAATAGTAACAATCTCAATAATTATCATTCTTTCTAAAGAGGAAGAAGAGAAGGAAAGACAGAAGGAAGAAGCAGTCAGGGATGAGATGTTGAAAACTCTCGCTTTGATTGTAAAAAATGTTTTATCTTTCTCTCTATTCACCCGCCAAATGAACGAGCCAAAAAAATCCCGCAAAGTTTTAACTGATTCTTGAATAAAGAAGGATTTTTGGAAATAAACGTATAATTTATAATAGAAACATATATTTTAGGAGGAAATAAATTGAAGATAGTAAAAGTATTTATTATCGCATTGTTGTTTGTTTTTGGAATTAGTAACGTAGGATTAGCTAAGGAAAACAACGATGGCAATTCCTCACTTACTGAAAAGGAATACCAGTATCTCTTAAAGAATGGTCACACAGAAGAGGAAATTAAAGATTTACCGATAGAGGTAGCAAAGCAATTAGTAAAGGATAAAGCAATAAAGCAAAATTCTGGTTATATCATTAAAAATTTTTATGAAGCGTCAAATGAAGAATCAGGAGAATTTTTTACAACAGCAAGTATTTCTTCCTCTGAGTTGAAATTAGCAGGAACTGTTTATAAAGTTACAAGTGATCGATCAGGTTACAATAAATATTATATTTACGCTAATTTCCAATGGTTAAAATCACCATTTTGGACATTGACTGATAAAATGACTATTGGTTTTCCTTCAAGTTCTGGCTTTTTCTTACCAACTAGCAACGGCTCAGTTACTCAACATCAACATAGATATTCATACGACGCATATGGCAATGGTAATTGGGTAGATACACCAATAAAATATACACCTAGTGACTGGGATCCAAATGCTGGAGTAGCAGGCTCTTATGATTTAAAAAAGCTTTCGGATTTTACACTACACAAGGGATATATTGGGCAATATGTATATGTTAGAAATACCGTACATGGAGATATGAATATTAAAATAGAATATGGTCATAGGATGTATGGAGGAAGTCCAAGTGTTTCTGTTTTTCCTGCAGGATTATCTATTACACCATCTAGTTGGACAGACACTGCTTCTTATGCCCTGACACTTACTTACTAATGAAAGTTAGGTAGAATGAAAAATGACAAAAGTAATTGCTAACTTTATCATAATCATAACATTATCTATCATACTGTTTTACGCTTTTGGATTTGATGTATCCCTAGATACTGAGATAATTATGATTTTGCAATTGATATCAATTTTACAAACATCCCTTATATTATCTATAATGTTGATAATATTGAAGGGAAAAAAATGAATTGTAAGTTGTATATGTTTGGATTGTTCTCAATAAAAACAGCAAAATTCTAGACTAAAAGAGGGTGTCCCAAAAGTATTGGGATACCCTTTCTTATCACCATATATACATACGAAACACTTTTGTAAAACTATATATTGTATCCTCCCTCCTTGAAATTTCAAACGGTATCCGTAGCCTCCACGCACCGCTAGGTCTAGGGCAAAGTGAGTGTAGACTACCTAATAATAAATAACGTGTCACTAGGTCTAGGGCGTGACAAGTTATTTATTATTACCGTATGTTGCTCTATATTTAATCCATTTCAGCCAATGTAAAGGGATATTTTTATGGATCAGCCATTCATCATCAATATTTACAATGAAACAGGGATACATCGAAGAAACCGAAGTCGATGCTTGCATTCACAGGAGTATGAAGAGGAAAAAATAACAAATTCAGGATTCTCTCTTGGGTACATTGACCAACCATCAACTGTTCATGATTCGCCAATCGTGGAAGCACATCGAATCGTTGGAAAGTTTACTTCGAGACATCGAAGAGCGAATCGACCAACTCTTACAAGTATCCAAACAAGAGATGGAGCTTCTTGTGACCATACCGGGGATCAAGAAGGAAACCGCTGCCGTGATTATCGCTGAAATCGGAGTTGATATGGGACAATTTCCAACGTCTCAACACCTCGCTTCATGGGCGGGAGTTGCGCCGGGAAATTATGAAAGTGCTGGAAAACGAAAAAGTACCCGAACGACGAAGGGGAATCCGCATATCAAGTCGGCGTTATGTGAGGCGGCTTGGGCTTTGTCTCGATGTAGGAATCAACGTTTGGCAGCGAAATATTGGTCATTGGCGGCACGCAGGGGAAAGAAAAAAGCACTCGTTGCGATCGCGCACCGAATGCTTACCATCATTTACTGCATCCTTTCTAGAAAAGAACCGTTTCGAGAGCAGTAAATAAATTAGTATAACCAAAAAGGTTCAGAAATATACGAGATACCTAAAAATAAGGTAGCTCTGCTTTCCTATTTCCTTTTTTTGATCGTTAATAGGGTAGCCAATTTGATTGTGGAGTATACCGCTACAGCCATGGTTAATTGATTTTCACAGAAAAGAGATATGATTGATAGTCATGAACCTCTCCCACCTACACTTCGCTTTATACAGTCGGCATAAGCGTTATGTTTGTGTTGTATCTGGCCTCGTATATTTCGTCTCATGCTTTGCAAGAAAAACAGTCGAACGCATTCCATCGTTTGTTGCTTGCCAA
>JAUSTR010000037.1 GCA_030812955.1 Bacillus alveayuensis | reverse complement strand
AATTTAGCACATTCTTTCAGAAAAGGGGAGAGGGCTTTCTGAAGGAATGTGCAAAAAAATGGCTCTTTTGTTCCGAAATAAAGTGATAATTTACAATTTTCAAAAGGCGCAAAAAGTCCAGAAACGTCTCGGCATTGGCTGATGATGCCCGATGACCACCACTCGCCTTGTTGAACCTCCACTGCACCGAAAATCGAGACATGGGCATGGTGACCGTAACTTGGCACTTGCTTTTGATTGCCTACTTCTGCTCATGTGGGCTTGATATGAACGAACATGTGTCTCATCGACATGAAACAGAACCATTTGCCCGTAACTATTCACCCTAGTGCTAGCGTATAAATGAATCCAACACAAATAGGGCATTGCCGAGTAAGAAAATGCCCAGGATTTAGGACAAAACGTTGTCGATCGTTTCACCCATCAACAGGAGACATAACGAATCCCAGATCGGTTTGTCATGTTTGGTGAGCGTGGACACGATGCTGCTTGTGATGCAAAAGGATTGAGCGAACTCTTCTTGGCGAAACGTTCCCGAAATGTTCTGTTTGACTTTGATCATACGAAGATCTCGTTCAGCTTGGTTGTTGTCAAACGGAACGTGGGCTTCGCGCAAAAATCGTAACGCTTCTTCCATCCGTTTCTGTAGCCGCCGAACAAAGGAGAGCGCTTTTTTCGGAAGAGGCGTCCTCCCTTCCAACTGTCGGTGCGCTTTGTCCAATATGCGATCATACACACGCTCCCAACGTTTTGCTTCTTCCTCAGGAAGGGCACCATCATTCTGTTCAACCACCTGTTTGGCAGCGAGCAGAAATGTTGTCATGCGCATGGCCCATGTGTATGTCCTTGCTTGATAAACCCTTTCAACTCGCGCAAGTGATGGGCATGACAAAGCGCATGGGTCGCTTCTGTGTATTTCGGATATACGCTTTACGCATCGTGCATCATGGTGCCCTTATATCGATGAAGAATACCGGTTTCATCAGTGGCTTTCTTTCCACGCGATTCATGGGGAGCGAGATATGTATGTGTCGCTGTGGACAGTGGGACAGGTTCCTTGTCCAGAAGAGATGCAACTTTTGAAGCGATTAGAGAGTAATTCCAACAAGTGGACACACCACAAATGATTATCGCAATGGCAGCCCCATATCCAGCTATGATTAGGCAAAGTAGCCGATTTCAATTATCTTCAGGTTTAGAAAGTATGAGTTCCTTACATAAAAAGGTATTACAAAATGTTTACAAATATACATAAATATGATAAATTAATCTAGGAAAATAAAAATGGAAAGGTGAAAACATTGATTAATTGGGTAAAGTATAACAAATTCTCAAGTTATATATTACTTGTCATTTCATTTATGATGTCTTTAATCTCTATCTTTCTGGCAATATATATATCTATGGGTTCTGAAGTTAAATATATTCCAATAATGTTAGAAACAGATGGTGCTCCCGCATATGCAATATTTGGAATTATTGTTACCCTTATTATCCTAACTGTAATTGCCCAACTATATTTTGGAGCTATAATCACTCACTTTATGGCCAAGTTTATATTTAAAATACCCATACAGTTTTATTTATTCTTTAAAATATATCTTATTTTCACTATATTCTTATCCCTATCCATTATTTGGGAGCTAATCGTATTTAACGATCTCCCTAATGTTTTTTTTCTTGTAGCAAATCCTTTTCTAATAGTTGGACTATATATTTTATTTATATTATTACAAAATTTTGCTTGTGTTAATTGGAGAAAACCCCTTCTTTTCACAATATTTTGCTTATTTAGTTTTTTAACTTTTACTTACTTAGGAGGTTAATTTATGGAACAAGAACAAACTATTAAAAATAATAGTGCAATATTTCAAATTTTAGCTATAGGAATACTTTTTTCCCTTCTTTTAATCATAACTAATAATATTAGAATGACATTTAACCTTTCTGCTATGGTTGGAGGCTTAACTTATGCAGCTGCGTTTGAAGGGTTAAGGCGTGCCTATAAGCATTATAAAGATGGAAAACAAATTATTAGAGCATTAAGAGTTGCTTTTAGTTGGAATGTAGTTGGATTAATAATATCTTATGCTGGAGAGAAAGCTGTTGCATATGTATTAGAACATCATATGTCTACATTAGCATTCTGGTAAAAGAAAGAAAAGTTGTGAAAAGAGGGGTTTTTATATAATAGGTTCTTCGTAGTTTATAATGAATGGAATCTGTTAACATTGTTAACACCAAACAAATTGATAGGGTAATAATAGTAAATGAAAGATAATGAGTTGTAGAAATGGTATTAAATTAAGGTTCCTAATGGCAAGTGATCATGAAATCTATTTAATTGCAAGAGGACTTGAATTAAAGGTAATTCCTATTACATGGTACTTGTTTGTAGCTGTAAGCTAACAAACAAGGAGTATTTTCTAAAAAACTGTCAATAGCTAATTGTCTAATTATTTTTATATAAAAAAGTTTAATAATCTTAAATATTGAGACAAGTGAGTAGGATAAGTATGAACAGAAACTTATATTATTTAATCATTAAAATTATTATAAAAATAATTATTAATAAAATCTTTTATATTGGTAATGAAATTGGTATGAAGTCTGCAATACTAAAACCTGTCTTACAAATATTAAAGCGCCATCTAATTATTATTTCAATTACTATTTATTTATTCTGGTTTATTCTTGCAGTCTTATTTCAGGTTTTTTTCCACCATATTAATTTACCTCAAAATGAGTTGAATTTTTTAATAATATTATATGTTATACTTTTATGCTTAATTCAAACTGGAAATTTTGTTAGTAACGACATAAGAGAATTTGCATTGGAAAGTAATTTTTCATTAGGAATGAAAAAAAAGATTATTATTATAAATGAATATTTAGGATTTTTAATGGTATGGATTTTTTTGTTAGTTCTGTCATTTCCTTTATTTATTGTACAGACTTATTACAATAACTACTCAGGATTCATTTTACTTTTTCAAATTTTTATTCTCTTATTCTTTTTCGGATTTATGCTTACTTTTATTAAATTTATACTTTTTATGTTTAGCAAAATTAATCTTTTTGGTACAAAAAGATTATTATTATCGTTCTCTATTTTATCGTTTTGTATATTATTATCAATAAAAAAGAATGATATACAAATTCTAATTGAAACTTTAGTTAACCAAATACTATATGGAAACATGGTAGGTTTTCTTTTGAAATTTATTCCTTCTAATATTAATCTTTATGAAGTCAGAATCAATATAGAATTATATTTAATTATGTTTATATCATTAGGTATTGCTGTAGCATTACTAACAAAAATCTGTGATTATTTATTTAAAGAAAAACACCCTAAAAGTTCATTTAAAAGGTTTCCTTCTTTTAGAAAAAAAATGCTGTATATCTTTTTTAATTTTTTAAGATGCGAGGGTTTAATCAACATCCATTTCCTTGTGACATTTACACTAACTTTTATCCTTTTGTTATTTGCTAAATCAATTAATATCAACGCATTAAACATATTATTATTTACTGTTTATATTTTAACATCAAATTTGTTTAATCATTCAAATATTGTTTTACTGTGCAAAAGAAATAAACTTCCATTTATTTTTGTAGCTCTTTGTTTTTCTTTTATCGTATGGTTACAGTACATTATTATCATTATATTATTAGTAATCAATAATATGTTAATTGGTATTTTTACTACTTTCACTTTTATGGGACTAATTCTCATATTTTCTATTCTAACTGTTTATTGTGCCTCTGCATATCAATTTGAAAAATATTTTGATGATAAGTCAATTAACTTATTAGGAAAATCGATAGTTGTTGTTTTATTTGTATTAGTTTTATTGATCAAATTATTTTTTGATTATTTAGGCATAAATAGTTTAATATTAAACTATTTAATTTCATTTATTATTTCAATTGCATTATTGTTTGTATTTATTAACAACTACGATCGAATAAGAGGGAACTTTTATGAAGGGTTTAAATAAATTACGCAATATTTTTAATAAAGGGATATTGTCGATTTATTTAATTCAATTGATATTTATCTTGACAATTTATATAATTTTATTTTTTTTTCCACCTGAAGTTACAAAAATTAGTTCAAAAGAATTAATAAAATATATAGATTGGTTTTCTATTTTTATCAATAACATATCTACAGCATTCACTATAATTTTTATAGGTATCTTAACATTTGGCTTTTTTTCTACAATAACTTATTTATTTGGACTCTATATGTTAATCTTAGCTATCTATACTGCATTTCAGAATAGCGGTTCTTTATTATACTCTTTTTCAGTTATAATGGTTCACGGTATCCTAGAACTAATAGGTATAGCCTTAGCATATTATATATCTACAATTAGTTTTAGAGTTTTAATTAATAAAATATATAAAAAACAAATATTTCACGTAGAAGGATTTAATAAAATGGTTCAATTGTTTTTGGCAATGATTGTTATATTTTTTATTTCTTCTTTATTAGAATCTCATATGACCCCCAATATATTAAAAATAATTGTAAGGAGTTTATAAAATGATAAAAGTCAATAATTTAAAAAAGTCTTACAGATTAGAAATTCTAAAAGGGGTTACTTTCAAATTAGATTCAAAAAAAATATATTGTCTTTTAGGACGCAATGGTGCTGGAAAAACTACACTGATGAAAATTTTGTCTGGGATTCTTACCTTTGATTCTGGTGAAATTATTGTAAAAGATAAACAAAAACTTGATGAGTTAGTTTACTACGTGTCTGAAAAACCAACTTTTCTTGAATATTTATCAGGGTTTGATAATTTGGATTTTATTCAAAAAATTCACAAACTTAATCTGTCTAATAATGATTTAAAAAAATTTGTCGAAAATATGGGTATTCAGTCTTTTATGAATGAATTAGTAATTAACTATTCCCACGGTATGAAGCATCAATTAGCATTAGCAGCTGCATTCTTAAAAAAACCAAAGATTTTGTTCTTAGATGAACCATTAGTTTCTCTAGATCCGATTAATATTGCTTTTTTTCGTGATAAAATAGTTCGTTATGCTAGAGAAGGAAATACTGTTTTAATTTCTACTCATATGATTCCAATTGCTCATAAACTTGCAGATGAAATACTATTGCTTAAAGATGGACAAATTCACCAATTTGCAAATAATTTTAATGAAAAAGATCTGGAAAATTATATTTTACAAATAATTTAAGATTGTGCGCAAACGATTGCATTCTTTATGGTGGAAAGTTTGTCATCGACTGCTTAAAGGCCAGTCCCCCGACACATTAAAAGGATAAAGTGTTTGATCCAGAATTAGGGTTTGCTTTGAGGAGATAGCTGATTAAACTTTTCTCATTGCAAGCCTTTTAAACATTGGGGTGTATTGATGAATTCATAATAACTGTAAAGGATTTCTAACTTATGAATCGATAGTGAAGGTGATGTAAACGGACTTTTAACTTTACGAATCTTTTTAATTTCTTTAATTTTAATGGATTGTCTAAATGGACCATATTTTATTTTTAAAAGCCCATCTTCAATCTTATACCCGGTTTCAAACCAAATCCATAAAAGCACTCCTATTGTCATAAAACCTATTATATATCCGAATAAACTTTTATAAGTTATCAATTGCATGCCGACAGGCTCTTTCCCGAATATGTAAATAAGTATATTAAAAGCGATAATCCCCCAAAACATGAAGAAAAACCAAATGTCTTTTTTTGCTGGAAAATACATTTGAAACACTCCTTTTCTCCTTATCACAATCATACGAAAAATCAAACGTGAAAGTTTCAAATCGTTAACAGTTAATGTTATTTTCTGTAACGAATTTTGAAGAATAGCACTATATTTTTTGAGAAAAATTGCTATAATCTATAATAGAAAAGTAAATTTAAAACCTCTTTTCAAGAACACCTATTTCCTTACTGAATGTTTACGATTTAAGGATTTGTGAAGATGTTCTTTTTTATGGAAAGGCTGTTTTCGTAAACTTTGTTGCTTTTCGACTGTCTATGAACCGAACAAAGCACGTGGTCGGTCAAATTACATTTGTCCGACCATCGCCTTTTGTTCGGTTCACGTCACACTAAAGTGTGGCATAGCAAGCATGTCGCTTGCCTGGACAGTTGAAAAGCTATGGGTAAAGCAACAATCTTTTAAAAAGATCCTATGGAAATTTGATTTCACATGAAAAATGGGGGGATTTCGATGAAGAAATATGCCGTCATTTATTGTGAAAATCAATATGGTTCCATGGATGGAAAAACGGCCAATGGGTTGATTCGGGACTCAGGCTTGTATGAGATTACAGCAGTGATTGACAGCACGAAAGCTGGTCAAGATGCCGGGGAGGTTTTAGATCAAAAACGAAACGGTATTCCGATTTGTAAAGACCTTCAAGAAGCGATTGCCTCATCTAAAGAAAAGCCTACCTACTTTATCCTAGGAATTGCTCCAGCTCATGCTTTTCTAAATCAAAAAGAACGACAAGTCATTATGGGTGCGATAAAAGCAGGGATGAATATTATTAACCCACTGCAAGAATTTCTTACAGAAGATGAAGAAATGATGACCATGGCGAAGCGGTATGGAGTCGAGATCCGAGATATTCGAAAGCCAAGACCTAAAAATGAATGGACGCTGTTTACTGGACAGATCTTGAATGTGACGACACCAATTATCGCTGTTCTTGGTACAGACGGGGCATGTGGAAAACGAACAACGGCGATGATGATCGATAAAGGGCTTCAAGAACAGGGATATAAAACAGCGTTTATCGCAACAGGACAAACAGGGCTTATTCAAGGGGCATCCTATGGATTTTCGATGGATGCATTCCCGCTTCAGTATATGATTGGTGAATTAGAACGAGAAATTTTAAGAGCAAATGAAATTGAAAAGCCTGATATCATCATTGTGGAAGGACAGGGAGCGTTAAGCCATCCCGCTTACGTAAGTTCAAGCGGCATTTTAAAAGGAGCAAGACCGAAAGCGGTCATTTTACAACACCCGCCAAAAAGAAACGTATTAGGGGATTTTCCTTTTTTGAAAATGCCAGCAGTCCAAAGTGAAATCAGCTTAATTGAACATTTCGGACAAACAAAAGTGATTGCCATTACGTTAAATCACGAAGGTATGTCAGACGAAGAATTACACAACACAATCGTAGAATATGAAGAAAAATTCCAAATGCCAGTCACAGACGTCTTAAAATTTGGACCTGAAAAAGTCATTCATCGACTCATTGAATATTTCCCTTCTTTACAAACGAACAAACAAGCAGGGGTGGCAGTATGAGGAGGGAAATGACTCCAAGGGTAGAAATTGATTTACGTAAAATTTCACATAATGCAAGAGTCTTAAAAAAATGGTATGAAGAGAAAGGAATTCAAATTACGGGAGTTGTCAAAGGAGTTAGCGCAAGCATAGAGATTGCCAAAGCGTTAATTGACAGCGGCATTACAACACTTGCCGATACAAAAATTTCTCGCATTCAAAAGATGAAATCATCTCAATTAAATGCTACATATTTATTATTACGCACTCCGGCACTAAGCGAAATCGATGAGGTCGTTCGCTTTGCTGATATAAGTATGAACACTGAACTTGAAGTTATTCGGGCTTTATCAAAGGAAGCAGTGAAGCAAAATAAGGTGCATTCCATTATATTGATGGTCGAAATGGGTGATTTACGTGAAGGGATCATGCCTGAAGACGTTCCCGCATTTATTGAGGAAGTTTTAAAATTGCCAGGAATTCAAATTGTCGGTCTTGCGACAAACTTTGCTTGTTTTGGTGGAGTCATACCAACAGAACAAAAGATGTGCGAATTTTCTGCTTTAGCAATGAAGGTACAAAAACAATTTTCCTTAATATTTCCATATATTTCAGGAGGAAATTCAGCCAACTACAATTGGTTAAAACATACAAAAGATGTTGGAGTAATAAATCACCTTCGCCTTGGAGAATCGATTTTCTTAGGAAGAGAAACCGTCAATGGAACACCTATTCCAGGTCTGTATCAAGATGCTTTTTGTCTAGTTGCAGAGATAATTGAATCGAAATATAAACCATCTGTGCCATTTGGAGAGCAAAGAAAAAATGCGTTTGGAGAAAAAGTTTTCTTTCAAGATCGCGGAATGATGCAACGAGCCATCGTCGGAATCGGGCGGCAAGACGTATTCGTAAGCGGACTAACTCCCTTACTTCCTGTTGAAATACTTGGTTCTAGCAGTGATCATATCATTCTTGATACGAAAAATATCCATTTAAAACCAGGTGATGAGATAAAATTTTCTCTTGATTATGGGGCTTTGATTTCAGCCATGACATCCCCATATGTTTACAAAAAGTATCTTCATATTTCTGAAAAAGATCGATGTTCTAAAAGAAGAACAAAAAGGATAACAAATATAAGTAGCGGTGACACAGTAAACTACCTCATTTCATTTTTGTAAATTATACCATATTTTAGGATAAAAAAATCGGAGAAAATAATTGTCATTTTTAGATAACAGCCTAAAAAATCCCCTTTATTGTAGACATCCTATCTTTTTTCAGTCTACTTAAAGGGGATGATTCATATCAATCGAGGAATATGAAGTCGTGCATTAAAAGGTTCATAGATCATTATTGATTATTTACGCCTAAAGCCTCTTTTTGTAAATTTTTCTTTAATTCATGATCACGCTTAATTTTTCCATTCCCAACGGAGAGTGCGACTACAACACCTATACCAATAAAAATAAGTCCTGTTAAAAATACGGTGGTAAAAGATTGGGACCATGCTGTTTGAATGGATGTAATAACAGATTGTTTTATCTCATTCGGGACTTGTAAAACATCAGGATTGATCAGTAGTCCAAATAATGTATCTGTTTCATTTCCAACTTTCTTTAAAATTTGAACAGCTGCTTCGTTTGTTGCATTTTCTGTAACGTTTGACATATTCGTTTGTAGGGTTTTGTTCATAATCGCATTTAAAATCGTAATCCCAATGGTTCCCCCAATCGAACGGAAAAAGGTGGAAGCTGATGTAACTGCTCCAAGCTTTGATTTAGGAAATTCATTTTGAACGGCAATCATTAAAGTCGGCATGACAAGTCCCATACCTAAGCCCATGACAATCATATAGAGATAAGCGGTTAACTCTTTTGACTCAATGCCCATCGTACTCATTAAGTAAAACCCTATCATGGTAATTACCATCCCGATCGTTAAAACAGTACGATAACGAAGTCGTAATAATAACCTTCCTCCAATAACACTTGCCACAATTAAGGAAATCATCATCGGTGTCATTGTGGAACCTGCTTGAGTAGGTGTCACACCTAAAATCCCTTGCATAAACATAGGCACAAACATGATTGCTCCGAACATCCCAAGACCTAATAAAAAGCCTAATCCATTTGTAGTGACGAAAACACGATTTTTAAATAAAGATAAGTCTATAATCGGTTCTTGAGCTTTACGTTCGACGAAAATAAACAAAATCGTCAAGAGTAGAAAACCACCGAAGAGAAGGAAACTTGTTAAGGAATTCCATGCAAATTTATCCCCACCAAACGTTAGTGCCAGCAATAATAAGATGAGGGCTGGGACTAACGTAAAGATTCCGAGAAAGTCAATGCTAGTCTTTTCCTTTCGATGAATGATTTCGTGTTTTAATCCCATGAAAATTAAGATAGCAGATAACAGTCCAAAAGGTACATTAATTAAGAAAATCCAATGCCAACTAATGTTATCAACTAAAAATCCACCAATAAAAGGTCCAATAACAGAACTTAATCCAAAAATTGCGCCAAAAACACCTTGCCATTTCGCGCGCTGTTCAGCAGTAAAAATGTCTCCAATGATCGTTTGGGTTAATGGCATCAACATTCCACCGCCAATTCCTTGAAGGCCACGGAAAATCACTAGCTGCTCCATTGTATTAGCTATTGCACATAGGGCTGAGCCAGTAATAAAGATGATTCTTCATCACTTTTGGTGATTTTACAGTAAAAAAGAAAACATTTTAGAATTCCTGGCAATAATGTTAGCTAGCACACCACATTAATTAGGAG
>JAUSTR010000036.1 GCA_030812955.1 Bacillus alveayuensis | reverse complement strand
GTCCTGAGCCAGGATCAAACTCTCCGAAAAAAGATTGAACTTGCACATGGAAGTGCTGACATCGACGTTGTCACAAGATGTGACGTCTTTAGTCGATGTTCCTTGCTCATTAAAAAGAATTAACGGAACGCTTCGTTTTGTTTAGTTTTCAAAAATCACATTCCAGACAATTTCTTATTCTAACAAATAGGAAAGATAATGTCAATAGTTTTTTCTCTGTTTTTTAACAGCGACCTTTTTATCTCATCACAACAACAAATCACTGTAAACATTTTATTATTATTATTTGTTAAAATATCAGCGACGATTGTTAATATACCAGTTCTTTTGAAAAACGTCAATACTTTTTATGAAAATTTTTCACTTAACCACAAATACAATTTTGCATTCTTTTTTTCTGCAAAAGGTTGTTCCTTTGCTATAGCTTTTCGGCTGTCATAGGCAAGCGAAACGCTGCAATGTCACTTACAAGCGTGACGTGAACCGAAAAAAATCGAATGTCGGACAAATGTGATTTCTCTGATCACGTGCTTTGTTCGGTTCTTAGACAGTCGAAAAGAAACAAAGTTTACGAAAACATCCTTTTAATAAAACAACATATTTTTTATTTATGTTCATACATATGTACAAGACTCGTTTTGGACAGGGAGGATGCAACGATGAACTCATTTTATATTATTCGTTTAAAACGATTAAAGCAGATACTATTTTTAATCATTTTAGCTTTCATTACAGCCGGCTTAATGTACGTAGAAAATATGTGGAAAATTCCTGTATTCTCAACAGAAGACGGACCAAAGGCTATATATAAGGGGGATCCTAAAAGTGGTAAGATTGCCTTAACTTTTGATATTAGCTGGGGGGACGAAAAAGTAATTCCGATTTTAGAAACATTAAAAAAATTTAATATTGAAAATGCAACATTCTTTCTTTCCGCTTCTTGGGCAGAACGTCATCCTGATATTGTAAAAAGAATATTAGATGATGGCCACCAAATTGGAAGTATGGGATATGCTTATGTAAATTACACTCAATTAAAACCTGAAGAAATTCGAAGAGATATCTCATTAGCACAAGAGGTTTTTAATAAATTAGGAGTTAAAGACATTACGTTGCTTCGGCCTCCAACAGGAAATTTTAATGAAGAAGTTTTAAAAATTGCAGAAAAGTATGATTTATCAGTTATTCATTACAGTATCGATTCAAATGATTGGCAAAACCCCGGTATTGATGAAATCGTCGCTAATGTAACCAAGTCTTTAAAGCCTGGTGACATTGTTTTATTACATGCTTCTGATTCAGCTAAACAAACAAGTGCAGCTTTACCTTTGATTCTTAGCAAAATGAAACAAGCTGGAATTAAAAATGCTTCTATTGAAGAATTAATTTCAAATGGAGATGTCAAAACAAAAGAAGTAAATTAGTTTTGATCACCAAAAAGAGCTAAGAAAACTCTCTTAGCTCTTTTTATTTGTGTTACTAGTTAACTTCGGCAAAATCAGCAATTGGTATGCATTGCAAACTAATATCGGGATAATCATTAAATATAGCCAGTCTTTTTCATTTACTTGAATGGCAGGCATCCACTCTACAACGGAAACGACAACCATGAAAAATAATGCTGGGATAAAGGCTTCTTTATTTGTTTGTTTTTTCTTTAAAAAGGCAATGACTAAACCGAAAAGGAAGATCCCCAGAGCTACCATAAAATAAGGAATTATCGTTTCTCCCTCTTCAGCAAAAATTTGATAACGAAAATAAACTAAATCAAATAATACGAAGGCAATTAATACTAATTGAACTGCATTCCATAACGAAGCCGTTCGAAAAACACCGAGTCCAAAACGATGAACCGTTAAATAAGCAAAAAAGCCCATTTGACTTATAATGCTAAAAATAAAACCTACACCTATAAGCCAGAATAAAACGGCCAAAATTTCACTTATATCAAAATTCATAAAAAGTATTTTATACTCATCCCAGCGTAATAAAAAGCCAACAATGCCTGTGACGATTCCACCAACAAGTAAAGTTGATAAAAATAAGCGTACCCAATTACGACTATTCACTGCAAAATCCTCCAAATTCTTAATGATCCTTTGTTAAGTTTGAACTATTCTTTATGTATATTACCATAAGGAAAAACTTTTTCGCATAAAAATTCTCTCGTTTCTTCATTCTAAAAATAGGAATGATTTTTGGAAAGGAGCTAATTCATCATGATAAGCAAAATTCCGCTCCTCCTAACAATATTCATTTTATCTTCACTCTCTTTAATAGGGTGTGCGGGGAATGAGCAAACTGGCGGACAAATGGATTATGACGAAACAAAAAAAATGGTTGTTGATATATTAAAAACGGATGACGGTAAAAAAGCCATCCAAGAAGTGATGAAGGATGAATCAATGCAGCAAAATTTAGTTCTGGATCAACAAAAAGTAAAAGAGACGATTGAAAAAACCCTGACATCTGACAAAGGCAAAGAGTTTTGGAAAAAAACATTTGAAGATCCTAAATTTGCGGAAAGCTTTGCGAAAACATTGCAAAAAGAACATGAAAAAGTTATTAAAGGATTAATGAAGGATCCAGAATACCAAGAAATGATGATCGACATTTTAAAAGATCCAAAAGTAGAAGAAGAGATGTTGACTGTCATAAAGAGCCAAGAATTTCGCAAACATTTACAAACTGTTATAACCGATACGTTTACAAGTCCACTATTTAAAAAGAAGATAGAAGAAACACTGTTAAAGGCTGCCCAAGAAATGAATGCTCAACAACAAGGTGGAGGCGGTGGTGGGGATCAGCAATCTACAGAAGGTTCTTCAAGTGGTCAACAAGAAGATAGTGAATCATAAAACCCGGACATATACGCTTTAGATGAAAAAAGACGCAGCCCGACTTACATTTAGGATGTTCACTTTAATTAATGATTTCGCTGACACGTTATTCTTTCTTAATAGGAATAACTAAAAAATCCATCCACTTAAAAGTAGATGGATTTTCTTGCATTTTTTAAGCTAAATCTGCAACTTTTTTAGCAATTTGCATATAAATTTCACCAATTGGATGCTCTTGATCATATACAGATGGTGCAAAATCGTCTTCATTCCAATCTGGCTGCTGCAATGGAATTTGTCCAAGTAGTGGAACTTGAAGCTCCTCTGCTAGCTTTTCTCCCCCGCCTTTGCCAAATACATACTCTTTTTCACCTGTTACTTTACTAACATAATAAGACATATTTTCAATAACACCTAAAATTTCATGATCCGTTTTTAACGCCATTGCACCTGCGCGAGCAGCAACAAACGCTGCGGTTGGATGTGGAGTGGAAACGATAATTTCTTTACACGTTGGAAGCATTGTGTGAACATCTAATGCAACATCACCTGTTCCTGGAGGCAAGTCAAGAAGTAAATAATCTAAGTCGCCCCATTCAACCTCTTGAAAAAAGTTGTTCAGCATTTTTCCAAGCATTGGACCTCTCCAAACAACCGGTGCATTATCTTCGACGAAAAAACCCATTGAAATCACT
Source organism: Bacillus alveayuensis (assembly GCA_030812955.1). Classification (GTDB taxonomy): domain Bacteria; phylum Bacillota; class Bacilli; order Bacillales; family Aeribacillaceae; genus Bacillus_CB; species Bacillus_CB alveayuensis. The sequence continues at coordinate 7,513 of JAUSTR010000036.1, read as the reverse complement.
TTGACACCAAAACGTTCGACCGGAATAATTTTGTCACCTCTTACAGCTGGGCGTTTCATTATACCCATCATATCTGGAACACTAAAACCATAAATATCAGCATCAATTAGTCCAACTTTTTTTCCTAGTCGGGCTAAGGAGACCGCTAAATTAACAGAAACTGTTGACTTTCCTACACCGCCTTTTCCGCTCGCAATAGCGATAAAAGTAGTATTACGATTGGAGAGCAAGGAGTTGCTCGTAGGTTCTGAATAATATTTTTTCACTGTTTCATCCGGCAATTCAATAAATCGAAGTCCTACTGTTTCAGCTCCCGCTTCTTTTAAACAAGAAACAATTTGCTGCTGCAATTGAAGCTGTTCACTAGTTCCTGTTTTTGCAATCGCCACCTTGACACTAACATGTTTTTTCTCTTCTTTTACTTTTATTTCTTCGATGGCATTTAGTTCCTTTAATGTTCTATGTAAAAATGGTTCTTCTAATTGTTCAATAATCCTTCTTACATCTTCTTCTCTCATCAATACCACCCTTTGTTGTATTCGATTACATTTAATATCCATAGTATACCATATAAAATAATGCATCGATAATGTTTAGAATCACTCAATATGTAAATCGGGGGGCAAAACAGTTTTTTATTCAGGCGGGTTTTTTTCGTTGGAGAAATATCTTAAAACTCCTCTATATATAGAAATGGCTAACTTTTCTTGATATTCTTCTGTTGCTAATAGTTCTTCCTCTGAAGGATTTGATAAAAAGCCGACTTCAACAAGTGCCCCAGGCTTTTCTACGTGCTTTAAAAGATAAATTCCACTAATTACTTTTGCTTTTCGTTTCGTGTTTTCTAAACTTTTTCTTAATTCATCTTGTATAAATTTAGCTATGACTTCATTTTCTTCAAATTTTCCATCATAAAACGTTTGAGCTCCACGCCACCTAGAAGATGGAATCGCATTTAAATGAATGCTCAAATATAAATCGGCATCCGATTCATTAATTAATTTCACTCGTTTCCGTATATCCTCTGACTTTCGCTGCCTATATCCTTGTGCGTCTTTAGATGCTAAATCCTCATCTTCCTCCCTTGTTAACAACACTAATGCTCCTTGTTCTTGTAAATAATCTCTAAGCATTAAGGAGATACTTAAGGCAACTTCTTTTTCTAATAATGTTTTTCCAACCGCCCCTCCATCAGGTCCGCCATGACCCGGATCTAAATAAATAATCTTCCCAGATAAAGGAAGATTCCAAGGTTTCCAGGAATCCTGATGAGTAAATGGATATTGAATGATAAAGATTAAAATAATAATCCCGATGAAAAAAGACATCCACTTCAATTTCCTTTTCATAAAATCCCTCCTGCTCGTCCCCTCCTTTGTTCAATATATGGGCAAGCAGGAAAAATTATGATTAAATGAGCTTTAGTTTATGTCGTTGTTTCCCAATACGATATCCTTCTCGCCACCAAAAATGTACAAATATCTCACAAGTTAAATGTATCGATTCATCAACGAGGTCATCATTTGTTGATTTTCCCCAACATATAATGTAATCATAAAGACTACGTGTCAGCTCGTCTATTTCATTTGAACATCTCGCATGCACCATCTCTATAGATTCGCCATAAAAACCAAACCGACTAAAATGGGCTCCAAGAAGAAAGGCTTCAATAGTATGATCAATACATGTTTCTTCCACAATGGCCTGATATAATATCCTGCTTTGAAAGAAAAAGATAAAATGCTCCTTTATTTTTTCTTTTATTTTCTGCAGCGATAGCTCTTTCAGAATATTTAATTCGTATTTTATTTGTTTTTCCTGTCTTTTTTGACTTAAAGAATGAATGACCGTCATTTGTTGATCCCCCTTTTTTGTATTGTTTATCTTCATGATGTTTATCATGCAATGAACAATTACCAACTAAAGGGGGAAAAGTAAAAAACCACAACAGCAATGGCTGTTGTGGTTGAATAAATAAACAATTTTAGCGTTTTGAGAATTGAGGAGCACGACGAGCGCCTTTAAGACCGTATTTCTTACGTTCTTTCATACGTGCGTCACGAGTTAATAAGCCTGCGCGTTTTAAAGTTGCACGATATTCTGGGTCAGCTTGTAATAAAGCACGAGCAATACCATGACGAATTGCACCAGCTTGACCTGAAAAACCTCCACCACTAACATTAACTAACACATCGTAGTTTCCTACAGTTTCAGTTAACACTAATGGTTGTTTAATATCATTAATCAAAGCTTGAGTTGGAATGTAATCTTGAATGTCGCGTTTATTGATCACGATACGGCCTTCACCAGGAACTAAACGCACACGAGCAACAGAGCTTTTACGTCGACCTGTACCGTAGTATTGAACCTGTGCCAAAGTCATAACCTCCTTAAATAATTATCCGCGAAGTTCATAAACTTCTGGTTTTTGCGCTTGATGTGGATGTTCACTACCGCGATATACATATAATTTTTTGAACATTTGACGTCCAAGCTTACCTTTTGGAAGCATACCACGAATAGCAAGCTCTAACATTTTTTCTGGGTAATTTGTACGCATTTCTAATGCTGTTCTTGATTTTAAACCACCTGGATGTTGGCTGTGGCGGTAATAGATTTTATCTGTTAATTTTTTACCAGTTAATTCAATTTTTTCAGCGTTAATAATGATAACGTGATCGCCAGTATCCACATGTGGTGTATAAATAGGTTTATGTTTACCGCGTAAGATAGACGCAACTTCACTTGCAAGACGACCTAATGTTTTACCTGCTGCATCTACAACGTACCATTTACGTTCAACTTCGTTTGCCTTCGCCATAAACGTTGTACGCATGATTTTCCCTCCTAAATAAAAAAGTGCCATTTCAAAATGATAGTCTATTTTAAAACACGATTATTTTCCGGGGCTAATCGTGGGGTTAAAATACATACCATATGATATGATATCTCTTTGGAAAGTCAATGTCAAGAAAATGTTACACCTGGATTAGTTGTCATAATAAACTCTCCAAAGATATAATCCCTTGCCCGGCGCTGTTTTCCCTGCTGTCCTTCTATCTTTCGCCTCTAAAATTTTTTTTATTTCGCTAGGTGATCGTTTTTCTAAACCAACCTCCAGTAATGTACCGACTAATATTCTCACCATATTATAAAGAAATCCATTACCGATAAAACGAAAGATCACCTCATCTTCATTTGTCCAAATATCAATTTGATACAACGTACGGACTTTATCTTCTACGTCAGTTTTCGCTGAACAAAAGCTAGAAAAATCGTGCGTACCGAGCAAATATTGAGAGGCCTCTACCATTTTTGCTACATTAAGCTGATAAGGTACATGATGGGCATAATTTCTTTTGAAAACATTCGGAAGTCGTGAACAATGAACGAAATATCGATACTCTTTTTTCCGTGCATGAATTCGCGCATGAAAGTCGTCATCGGCCACTTTCGCCTCGATCACTAAAATATCGTTCGGTAATAAAGCATTTAAGGCAACTGGCCATTTGTCGATCGGAATATTTAAGTCCGTATCAAAATGGATCACTTGGCCAACGGCATGTACACCACGATCGGTTCGCCCAGATCCATATACTTTTATTTCTCTCCCTTTATGCATTTTCGTTAAGGCAGCTTGCAGTTCTCCCTGTACCGTTCTTTCGTTCGGTTGAATTTGAAAACCGTTAAAAGAGGAACCGTCGTAGGAGATTATACACTTTAGTCTCATTTTCCTAACCCCTATGAACGTAATAAAAGTAATGCTCCAAATAATATTGCAAAACATAAAATCATGATCGTATCACGTAACCTCCAATGCAGCTTCCTCAGTTTCGTTCTTCCTTCACTGCCCCGGTACCCTCTAGCTTCCATAGCGGTTGCAAGCTCTTCAGCCCGTTTAAAAGAATTTATAAATAGCGGAACCAATAGCGGTACAATCGCCTCCAAACGTTTTTTGAGAGAGCCAGCTGAAAAGTCGACTCCTCTAGCCATCTGCGCTTTCAAAATTTTATCTGATTCTTCCATCAAGGTAGGGATAAACCGTAGTGAGATAGACATCATAAGAGCTAACTCATGAACAGGCAGTTTCCATTTTTTTAATGGGGATAACAAAGTTTCCATACCATCAGTAATCTCAATAGGTGTTGTTGTTAATGTTAAAATCGTTGTCATGATAATTATAAATATGAAACGCAACGTGATTAAAACACCTTGGCGAACTCCATCTTCATATACCTTTACAAAACCAAACTGAAAAATGATCGGACCTTCCTTAGTCAATATGACATGCATTAAAAATGTAAAGAAAAGTATCCATAAAACTGGTTTTAAACCATTGAATAAATATCGTATAGGCAGTTTTGTAAGCAAAACAATGATCAGTATATACAAGCCTAATAAGCTGTAAGTCATTGTGTTATTAGCGAGAAAGACAATCAAGACAAATAGAAAAACAATCAGTAGCTTTGCACGCGGATCCATTTGATGGATTAACGATTTTCTAGGTACATATTTTCCAATAATCAAGCTGTTCATCATCGAGCTTCATCCTTTAACATGGAAAGGATCAAATGAACCGTTTCATCAACTGTCATCGGTTTATTGTGGATCGATATACCAAGCTTCTCCTCCAATTTCATGATAAATTTAACGGTTGCTGGTAAATCCAATCCAAACTGAGATAGCTTTTCTGGCGATTGAAAAATTTCCCTTGGCGTACCTGTTAATTTTAATGATCCGTTATGCATAACAGCGATTTGATCCGCATATTTGGCCACATCTTCCATGCTATGAGTAACAAGAATCGTAGTTAACTTCTTTTTCTGATGTAGCTGATACAGCATGTCCATAATCTCATGTCTGCCTTTTGGATCTAATCCAGCTGTTGGTTCATCAAGCACTAAAACTTCTGGTTCCATCGCCAAGACTCCGGCGATGGCTACTCGTCTCATTTGACCGCCACTAAGCTCAAAAGGAGAACGTACCAACAATTCTTCGTTTAATCCAACAAGGTGAATAGCTTCTCTAGCCTTTCTCTTTGCTTCTTCTAAAGTAGCACCAAAATTTAGTGGGCCAAAAGCAATATCTTTTTCAACCGTTTCCTCGAAGAGCTGATGCTCGGGAAATTGAAAAACAACGCCAACTTTCTTGCGAATCGGTTTTAAATTTTTCACTTTATCCCCAGCAACTATCTTCCGTTTCCCTAGCTGTACCGATCCCTCTGTCGGAAGAAGCAGCGCATTTAAATGCTGCAAAATAGTTGACTTCCCTGATCCTGTATGTCCAATAATTGCTATATATGTTCCTTCCTCAATCGTTAAATTCACATTGTACAAGGCTAGACGTTCAAATGGTGTATTAATTTGATAGCGATATCCTAGGTTTTCCATTTTAATGTGCATAGTTCATCCACCAAGCTTTCCTCTGATAAATGATGCCTTTGAAGTGAAATCCCTATTTCTGAAAGCTTTTTGCTTAACTTGTACGGAAAAGGAAGATCAAGTCCTATTTTGGTTAATTGATCATCAAGTTTAAAAATTTCTTCTGGCCTACCCTCAGTAAAGATTGACCCATTATTCATTACTATGATACGGTTTGCATTAGCTGCCTCGTCCAAATCATGTGTGATGGAAATGATGGTGACAAGTCCTTGGATATTAAGCTCCTTCATTATACTTAATACTTCCTTGCGTCCGAGGGGATCGAGCATAGAAGTCGCCTCGTCCAAAACGATGATTTTTGGTTGTACAGCAAGTACACTCGCAATGGCAACACGTTGCTTTTGGCCTCCAGAAAGATGATGAGGCTCGGAATCTAAAAAATTCTTTATGTTTACCTTCTCAGTTGTCCATTCAATTCGCCGCTTCATCTCCTCGCGAGAGATCCCGATGTTCTCCATACCAAAAGCAATATCATCACGAACAGTAGTGCCTACGAACTGATTATCTGGGTTTTGAAAAACCATCCCCACTTTTTTACGAATGTCCCAAACATTTTTTTTATTTAATGGTATCCCAAGAACCTCGACAGTACCGCTTTCGGGCAGTAAAAGACCATTTAAAATTCTTGCTAATGTTGATTTGCCTGATCCATTATGTCCTACAATGGCAAGCCATTCTCCTTCATTTACAGAGAATGATACATTTTGAAGGGCTGGACGTTCATCTCGATCTTCCCGATATCGATATGTTACATTTTTTACTTTAATGATTTCACGCCCCATCATTCCCCACCTCTCGACTGAAAACCTCAAATACTCCACTGATCTTTATAGATTTTGAACAATAAAGAAAACGCGTGCATACCGATTCAAGAGACACCCGACTTAGTACGTAAACCTAGCCACTACGTCATGCTTTCTTTTCTGGCCGTGTAAAAAAAGGGCATAGATCCAGTTTTGACAACTGTCCTGCCCTTAGAAGTTCATATGTTCAATTATACTAGCTCAATAATAACCATAGGCGCTCCGTCACCACGGCGAGAACCAAGTTTCATAATACGAGTATAACCGCCTTGGCGTTCTTGATAACGTGGAGCAATATCAGAGAAAAGTTTTTGAAGAGCATCTTGTCCGTTTTCCTCGTTTGCCACTTCTTTACGGATAAATGCAGCAGCTTGACGGCGAGCATGTAAATCTCCACGCTTACCAAGCGTAATCATTTTTTCAACAACTGAACGCAACTCTTTTGCGCGTGCTTCAGTTGTTTCAATACGTTCATTGATAATTAAGTCTGTCGCCAAATCGCGAAGTAACGCTTTACGTTGAGCACTTGTACGTCCTAACTTTCTGTATGACATGTATGTCCCCTCCTTTGTTGAATAATAACAACTAAAAAAACATACGAAAATACTAGTTAATCTCTTAACTAGTCATCTTTACGTAAGCTTAAACCTAAATCTTCTAGCTTAGCTTTGACTTCTTCTAAAGATTTGCGGCCTAAGTTACGAACTTTCATCATATCTTCTTCCGTTTTATTCGCTAACTCTTGAACGGTATTAATACCAGCACGTTTCAAGCAGTTATACGAACGTACAGACAAGTCAAGCTCTTCAATCGTCATTTCAAGAACTTTCTCTCTTTGGTCCTCTTCTTTTTCTACCATGATTTCTACATTTTGTGCTTCATCTGTTAAGCCGACAAAAATATTTAGATGTTCTGTTAAGATTTTTGCGCCTAATGCAATGGCTTCTTTTGGACCAATACTACCATCAGTCCAAACATCAAGAGTTAACTTATCATAATTTGTCATTTGACCTACACGCGTATTTTCAACTTGATAGGACACGCGTGAAACTGGTGTATAAATTGAATCAATTGGGATAACACCTATAGGCTGATCCTCTCTTTTGTTTTCATCAGCTGGAGTATACCCACGTCCACGTTTCGCAGTTAATCTCATTCGAAGATGTGCGTCTTTCGCAAGTGTTGCTATATGAAGGTCAGGATTTAAGATCTCAACATCACTATCGTGAGTAATATCAGCAGCCGTAACAGCTCCTTCACCCTGTACAT
>JAUSTR010000035.1 GCA_030812955.1 Bacillus alveayuensis | reverse complement strand
ATCCGGAACAATCCGCAAAAATTTTGCACATTATTTCCGAATCCGCCTGAAATAATTTGAAAAAGGGATTCTGAAATAATGTGCTAATTTACAATACTCCACAAAATCATGAACAAACCGTTGATTTATAAGGCTTTTGTGTTTTCTGCAACTAAAAATTTAAGCGAAATGCAATGAAAAAGTTTAGCACCTTATGTTCCACAAAAGTAAATATAATCCATATACCAATATTAATTATCTTACCCTATAAGGCTTGACATGGAGCCTCTGCGTGCATGGATTCTTTTGCGAAGTCCGCAGCACAAAAGGAGTTCGCAGAGGCAACCAGCCTACCATGCACGCCACTCCAGGTAAAGCCGTGTTTCTGAAATTATATTTTGTGAGAAAACTAACCTGTTTTGTTTCCAATTTAGTGCTTAATTTTTATCTTGCATTTTGCTAAAGTTTTATTTTGCATTAAACAGCTACTCTCATAAACTCTTGATAAAACTTTATAAAACTAAGCAATTGAAAATAAAGGTATCAGAGGAAAAAGTATATTCCTGTCGAAAATAGTATTTTGTACATCTCTTTGATAAAAGTAGGTTACCTATTGTTGAAAGGAAAATAATGCTATTCTTCGCTACAAGAAAATAGGAGACGATTCCATTTAACTCGAATATAAAGAATAAATCCCGACATTTGATGCTTCTGTTTATTTTCTACCTATAACAAACGGTAATTTCAAAATAAAACCCATATGAGTGTACTGACATATAATAACAAAAGAGTCAACAGCAAAGGTTGACTCTTTTGTTATGCTTAGACCCGTATTTAGTTTTAACTCAATATTATTAAATATTTGAGGGGTTATTCAGTTTCTGATTTCCCAAAAACCTTATATACATTTATAGGTGGCAAAATAACTGGATTAATACCTGATTGGGCAGTAAAACTTGTTATGATTGATCTAACGTACGGCAATAAAATGGCCATGCCATGAAACTGAAAGTCCTCAATGTTTACTTCCTCACTACATGTAAAGAATCCTCTTACGGTTGTCTTTAAATAAAAAGGAACATTATTTTTTTCAAAATCATCGCTAAAGATCTCACAGGTCAAGATAATGATTGATTTATCATTCTCATCGGAGAGAATTGCTTTTGCCTCTAAATGAAAGTCAAGTTCAATTTCTTGCTCGCTTGAAAAGAAGTCGTAATTTCTACGATAGACCATTTCATCTACAGAATAAGTATGAAATCGTAATACACTAACTGCATCCTTCATCATGAATACTCCTATACCATAAATTAACAAGCAAAAGGGAAAGAATCCATTTTTGTTGGCTTTTCCGCCGTTGGGTTTTTCGGATTAAATTTGACCGTTACCTTGCCACTAACAACATTAACATACTCATTAGATTCTGTATAAATAACTTCACCGTTCCCTTTTATCACTTCGAAGCCGGATTCTTGAAGCAATTGTATTAATTCTTCATCCGATAAAGACTCAAATAGCTTTTTTGCTTCTAATTCAGCGTTCATCATTTCTTTCCACCTCACTATACAAGCTGCTTGTTTTTTATACAATTTATGTCCTTAATACATAATTCAACACCATTTGGCACTCTGGAACTTAATCCAAAGATTCTGTCATAATTTTGGTAGGTATATGTTGCTGCTCTTACTAACTTAAATCGCTTGGCTTTACAAATAAAATTGTATGTTTTTCCATCAAAATCCTTTCGGTTTTTAGCTCAAAGTTGTAAATTTCTTTTTTTAATTTCTTGTTCAATAAGTTGTTTTCTTACAGCATGAAAAAATTTGTTATGTTCACCTAGAGGATCTACAACATCAAATACTTCTTCCTCCGCTATTTCTATTTCACACCTAATTACTCCCTTTTTACTATTAGAGTACTTATAATTAGCCCATGAACGAGCTAATTCCTGATTTTCTTCAAACAGGTAAATACCTGTCCCTAACCAGCCAACTTTTGTGTGATCCACGATAAAATTTGTGCGTAGAATTTTTTCAGCAAAGACTGAGCTAGTACCATGATAACCAATAAAGTACCTCATTAAACATACCTCTAGTTTCCCCAACTATTGTCATCTTTTCTTTATATACATCATATCTTTTTCATTATTGAACATCAAGTTACATTTTACTCTGTCAAGGCCGATTATTTTTTTTCAAAATTCCCCAGAAGGACCTCATTGATCCTTCTGTTTTTCTTGTTGGAGCCTCTTTTCCCGTAATCGATAGCTTTCCCCCTTTAGGTTGAAAATGATGGAATGATGCAGTAATCGATCTAACATCGCGGTCGCCAATACCGAGTCTCCCACAACTTCTCCCCATTCCCCAAAGCTTTTGTTGGAGGTGAGGATAATCGGGGCATGTTCATACCAACGGGCGATGACCTGAAATAAGTAATGAGCGCTGTTTGGGGCCAATTTTAAGTACCCCATTTCATCAATAATGAGAATGGTTGGCTTCACAAACATGCGAAGCTTTTTTTCCAGCTTTCCTTCCTGGTCGGCTTTTCTTAACTGAGTGACCGAATCATGGGCGGTAATAAAATACGTTTTATACCCTCTTGCGATCGCCTCCATTCCAATCGAAATAGCCAGATGCGTCTTTCCAATCCTCGGCGGACCGAGAAAAAGAATAATCTCCTTTCGATCAATAAACGATAAGGTAAGCAGCTCTCGAATCCGACGCTCATCCACGGAAGGCAGTGCGTTAAAATCAAACGTATCGATCGTCTTGCGATATGGCAGTTTGGACAGTTATCCAATTTCTGATAGAGTCAATGGTTTTGACTTTAATTGGAGGAACCATTACATCTGCTTTACAGTGTGAACCACCACACTTCTTACAAAACAATAATGCAATTTATAGAAATTAATTTCAAACAAATTTCCGAGAAAAATTCTAGTTTTTATGTATTTATTCCCGCAATGTAATTTGATGTTAAGCATAAGATATTCCCAAATAAATGGGTATCTTCGCTATTCAGCAAATCTATATCATCAAACAAATCTTTAAACTGTTTTTCACCCCAAGAATAATTAAAATAATCAACTATTAGTGTTAAATCATGCAGACTAGGCTCCTTTTTTCTTATGTAGCAATATTGAATTAGCTAGTTTTAGCTCATTAGATAATTCCATTTGGGACAAACCGTGAGCTTCACGTAATTTCCTAAAACGCTCTTTAAGCCCCCTCATGTATTCAACTCCCTCTTAACATCTAAGTATATATTACTACCCAAAATATACTTCATTGGTTAAATAATTTACATTTTTGGAATTTTATAATCAATTTTAAGTTGTGTTAAAAACAAAAACAGCCTCTATTTAGAGGTTGTTTCTAGCTTTGAAACATTTTCGATGTGTGTTGAGGTAATAGGGGAGTACGTTCAGAGGGAATGGAAAAGTCCATTGAAAAAGCAAAACACCGTTCAGAAATATGAACGGTGTAACAAAAAAGTTGTACTTATTTTACAATTTTTTGAATCAGCCGATTAAAAAGTGACAAAATTTTTGTATACTCAAATTCCTTTATTTGGATTTTAAAACCTCCTTTAAAAGCTCGATTGCACTTTCTTCTGTTGGATCATTTGTTCCCAGTTCACCACGGAAGGCTTTGTTAAGAATAGATTGCTTTAATAAATCAAGTTTTTGTTCAACTTCTAAAACCATTTCTTTTTCAGTTTCTAATTTACTTAATAAAATATCTACCTTATCAGCAATGCGTTTTTGTTCGTGGACAGGTGGTAATGGAACACTAAGCCCCCCTATAATTTGGGCGTTCGCTCCCGGCTGCGCAATTCCTTTTTTTACAACAGTTATTTGTTTCCAATACATTGGACTTTTTAGATAATTCCATAGATATCGTGGATTCAAATCATCATTAGTAGTTAATCTAATTAAATAAGAAGCAAAAACTGAACAAGAAGGTACATCATCTATCAAAAAACTTTTGCCAGTCGTTGCCCCTGTTCTTGCAATAACAATATCTCCTTTATTCAGTTTATATTTTTCTAGTAAATCTGCATCTATCTTACAATGAGGGACTGTCTCCCAGTCAACACTATCATTTTGTATATCCGTTATGCGTAGGTATTTCGGACCTTCCTCTAAAGTTGATGATGATGCCGTGTATCCATATTGTAATCTTTTTAGACAGGATTTAAGCTTTACCCACACCCAATTCTTAGGCACCTCATACGGTTGCTCTTCTTTTGGAATAAGATCTTTTTCTTTTATCTCATCAGAAGTTTCACGCATACTCTTCTCATTAGGATCATTTGTACCTAATCGTCCCTTAAATGCCTTATCCAAAATCGCTGCTCGTCGAAGTTCAAATGACTCTTTCACTTCCTCAATCAACCGCTTTGCTTCATCAATTTTTGTAAAAAGCTGTTCAATTTTATGAGCAATGCGTTTTTGTTCGTTTAGAGGCGAAACCGGAAATGGAATATTCCATAATACTTCAGGATTAACATGAGGAATACCAGTTCCTCGATGATTGTTATTAATATATTCATATTTTGACTTAAGAAAGTAATAAAGATAACCTGTGTCAAATTTTCTCTTTTCTATTTTGGCAAGGGTTGAGCCTACTTCGCCTTCACCCCCCCTTCCAACAAATCCCGACCTTGCGCCATCCCAAACCATTAGTATATCTTCTTTGTTACATCTAACTTTGGATATTTGTTCAGGAACGTATTTTGTTTCTTCGGTAACACCATTTGTTAAATAATCTATTGTGACATATGGAATAGATTTACTCTCCTTAGTTTCTAATAATTCTTTTGGTTTTTTTCCTTTTACACTACTAATTACACTACCTAATCTCACCCACACCCAATTCTCCGGCACTTTATAAGGCTGTTCTTCTTCCGGCACTAATGCTTCTTCCAATAGTTCTTCCATCGATTTTTGTTTCTTTTTGCTCATTTTTCAAGCACCTCAGATGTTTCTGCGACTTTTAGCATTTCTTTAAAATCTGTTTGGTAGGTGTTCGGTTGTTCGACAGTTTTTAACTCGTCAATGACTTCGTTTAGTAACGAAATCGCTAGTGCTAATTTTTCCACCGCTTCTTCTGCAGATTCGATTGGGTCTGGCAGGTTTTCGTAGACGGACAAGGATTCATCAGCAATTAAACCAATATCCAAGCTGTCGCCTTTTTTCGTAATTTCTTCACGTGTGAACACATTCCAGCGCTCGTCTTTGACTTTTCTGCGATCTTCTGCCTTATAGGCCTTGATAAATCCTTCAAAATGTTCTTTCGTTAGCGGATTCCGTTTGCCGAAGGAAGGCATGTTTGTTCGTAAATCGTACACCCATACTTCTTTCGTGTTACCGACATCTGACACTCCCCGGGTGAAGAATAAGACGTTCGTTTTTACCCCTTGGGCATAAAAAATCCCTGTCGGCAAGCGTAAAATCGTATGCAAATTACATTTGTCCATTAAATCACGGCGAATGTCGGCTCCTACCCCGCCTTCAAACAAGACGTTATCTGGAAGAACAACAGCGGCACGAGCTTTGCCGTTTGCCTTGAGAGCGCGGTAAATATGCTGCAAGAAATTCAACTGTTTGTTCGATGTTGTAAAGGTGAAGTCAGTTCGTGTTGCCCGCTCGCCGCCTTTTTTTGTTCCAAAAGGCGGATTCGTTAAAATCACATCAAAATTTTTCAAACTTTCACCTAGTGAAGAGAGGGTATCGCCTAACAAGATTTCCCCATGAATATCATGAAGCAACGCGTTCATGACCGCTAGACGATGCGTGTCTCTGACAAGCTCTACACCGGAAAATGCCTTGTATTTTTGAAATTCAATTTCTTCTTGAGATAAGTCAAAATAATCATCGGTCTGTTTACGAACATGGCGATCTGCCGCGATCATAAAGCCGAATGTTCCCGCAGCTGGGTCATGGCAGCGTTCGCCCGCCTCGGGATTGACAAGTTCGACAATGACATCAATAAGGACGCGAGGCGTAAAATATTGCCCCGCTCCCGATTTTACTTCACTTGCGTTTTTTTCTAACAGCCCTTCGTATAAATCCCCTAATCCTTCTTGCTTCGCATTGTACCAATCTAAGTTATTGGTCGATTGAATAATTTTTTCTAGGTTTTTTGGTTCTCTAATATTAGATGTCGCATCTGTATAAATTTGTTTTAATAATTCATTTTCCTCTTTTCCTAAATCAAGCAACAGCTGTTGATAATGCTCTTTAAGTTCGATCCCGTCTTTTTCTACTAACGAATCCCAGCGATATTTTTCAGGAATCATATATTCTTGACCGGTTTCTTTCATCATTTTTAAGAACAGCAAATACGTTAGCTCTGTGACGTATTGGTGATACGTAATGCCGTCATCACGAAGAACGTTACATAAATTCCATAGTTTTTGGACGATTTCTCTGTTGTTCATCTACGCTTGCTCCTTCTTTTGGTGATAGTTGTACAAATTATCATTAATTTCGCGAACAATTTGTGCTAATTGTCCATCGAAAATTTGATTTAATTGTTTAAAGCCTCCTCGGCTCTTAAAAGGTTCATATTCAAAAGCCTTTTCAGGGTCCGGATGAAGAACAGATTCTTGCAGTAATTGCTTTTCAATACGTTCCAGCCATTTCTTTTGAACAGGCGGCCACGCTTTCATTTGGTAAATTTTCTTCATGGCGTGTTTAATTCGTTCTTCATGACTAATAAGCGGATCGCCTAAAGCCAGCTGGCGGATGAAGGCGATGATGTCCGCTGCGATGTCTTCATTTTTCGCCTCGCGCCAAGCTGCTTGTAATTTTTTCTCGGAAAAACCTTTCTGATCTAGTTCAAGCAACAATTTTTTTAACTCTTCTCTCGTTAATTCAGTTGGACGTTGACATACAATCATTAGCGCAGGGATTTTGTTCATATTGTTTCGGATAAACTCTCCAAATGATTGTAAATAATCATCCGGTTTTTCCGCATTTCCATATCCGCGTTTGACCCCGATAAGCTCGTCTTCATGCGTGGAAATATATTGTTTATTTTCCCGATAGCGATTTTCATCGATATAACGGAACATCGATTTGTACTCTTTTAACTGTCCAGTTAATTCAGCAGGATTCAAGTTTTTTACCCAATCTATAAATTCATCAACTGTTTTTCCACCAGATAATACTTTAAAGTCTTGGTGCTGCTTCTCTGACCATTGGCGTTTTTTTCGTTGGATTTTGGCAATAATTTGTTCTTGTTGATGTTGAAGGTGTTCTTCTTTTTCTAAACCTTCTAATTCTTCTACTAATTGAGTCAGTGAAATATTTGGTCGAGTGACAACAGGCTTCATGCTTGTATATGGTTTTAAAGACTCATAGATTCCAACTGCATCGAAAATATTAAAGTGATCTTTTCGGATTTCTTCACATCTTCTCGTTGCTCGTCCTAGCATTTGCTCATAAAGAATCCGCGAGCGAACGCGGCGCAAGAAGACGAGATTTGTAATAGCTGGAACATCGACACCTGTCGTTAGCAAATCCACCGTCACAACAATAGTTGGATATTTTTCATTTTTAAAGCGTCGAATCGCACCTGATGGATCCTTAATGGAGCCTGTAATTTTCATAATCGCATTGTCTTCGACTTCACCGTATACTTTTTCAAATTCTTCTTTTAAAAGACGTACGACTAAGTCTGCGTGATCATCTGTCGCTGCAAATATCAATGTTTTGCCTTCATCGTCCGGAGAAATATAATTCGTCAACTCTCGTATAATAACACGATTAAAGCTTTCTGTGATAACTTTTGTATTAAAATGTGCAACCTCAATATTCACTTCATCTTCAAGGTACTCTTGTGAAATTGTGCCGGAAACCGTATCATATACGTCGACCTTTTCACCTTTGGCCCAAGTAATTCCTTCCTTTTTTAATACCGTTTCAAATTGATACGGTGGTTCATGGTCGACTAAATATCCATCGACGACTGCTTCACGATAAGAATAAGTGAAAACCGGCGGTCCAAAAATTTCTGTAGTATGCAGCGCAGGAGTTGCTGTTAAACCGATGCGAACGGCATCAAAGTAATCAAGTACTTTTCGATATTTGCTTACATAATCATTGTGATCTCTTATTTCAATTTCTATGTCATTCATCTCTTTATCTAGTGTATAGCCTCGATGGGCTTCATCGACAATAATGCAATCATATTGATCAATCGATGGAATGTCTTCTGTTTTCTCGTTGTAGAAAATGCGTTTTAACATTCCTTGTACGGTAGCGATATGTACTTTTGTTTCAACATCTGGTTTTTGATCGTATAACGATTGTAAGCTATAAATTTCAGTGAACGTATGGAAATTTTCCAGCTTACTTTCTTTAAAAGCGCTTTCCGCTTGTTCTCCAAGAGCTTTTCGGTCGACAAGGAATAATATACGATTAAAACGCTTTGCTTTGATCAATCGATAAATGAGACCAATCGCCATTCTTGTTTTCCCTGTTCCGGTTGCCATGGCGATTAAAATGCTGCGTTTTTTCTCTTCCAATGCATTTTCGACCGCTTGAATAGCTTTGACTTGATAGTCTCGCAATTTAAGATAATCAAATTTTTCATCACGTAAAAATTGTTCCGAACGTTCCGTATCTTTTTCTAATAGATTTTTCAGTCCTTGAGGAGTGTACCATCCTTGAAGTGGTCGCGGGTGATTCGTTGATTTCCGCGCATCTAAAAACCAAATGCCTGACTTTTGTTCTAGCTGTTTTAAAAAGGGGCGGCCATTGGTTGCGAACAAAAATGGAACATAGTAATCTCCCCATGGCTCATGGATCACTTCATGACCATGCCGAACAACAAGTTTTGCATATTCTTTTGCTTGCTCAATGTCAGATGGGATATCTTTACTAGCACGTTTCGCTTCAATGATCCCTACTAGCTCGGGGCCAATAAATAAAGCATAATCAGCGTAACCATGTTTTAAAGGCCACTCCGCAATCGCCATGTTTTTTCCTTTTTCCGGACGAACTCCTTTTGAGAAACGCAGCTTTTCTAAATCAGCCTCCCAGCCAGCATCACGCAATTGCTGGTCAATGAGAATACGGGTTTCGGCCTCTGTCAATTCAAAGTTAGCGACTGCCCGTTGTGAATATTCACGTCGTTTTTGCTTCTCTTCACTACTTATATATATCTGTTCTATGCGTATCTTCTCAAGCTCTGTTTCCAAATGAGCCAGCTTTTCTTCGTATGACTTAACTACATCGTTCCATTCATCTTCTGATATAGATGTTTGCGGTGTCGGTTCGATATATTCTGGAGCTTGAAATGACCAATCGCCATACACTTCCATAAACCAAACAGCAATTCGAAACGCCATATGTAATAAAACTTTGGCTTCATTTACTTCACCATAGCTCGGATTATGTACCGCTTGATTCCCTTTCAAACGAATGACCGTAAATAAGTCATATATTTCCTTCGGCAGAATTTGCTCATAAAAAAGAATTCTCAGACGCTCCTGTTGATCAGTTCTGCGTTCTTCCTTTATTTCTTCTAACGCTAAAATATATTTTGTTATAGTTTCAGCAAATTTTCTAAGTTCACTTATCGCCACATTTGGATTTTGATAGACATTTCGTTCTGCCGTTTCCCCAACACGGGCGAGAACTTCCCATTTTTCTTCTAAAAAGCGAAAATTTTGCGACATATACACACCTCACCAATACATATTTCTTGGCTCAATTACTCTAATACTTAATAAATATTTGGAAATACATTATCGTCCAAAAAGATATATAGTACTATTTTAGCATAAATTTTACAATATATCTCATTTCCCTCAAATACATTTAACATACAAGGAACTACACGACGTTCTTACTCTATATACGTTACAAGATTACCGTTTTTTTTACACAAAAACGGAACAATTTCACTTCTTTTTTTGGTATAAAAGAATCTTTCAGATAACTATTCATGCAACTATTAAAGTTGTAAATGATATATTTAAAAAAGTTTTTACGAGGCTTAAAATAATAATCCTCCCTAGATATAATGTTTTACGAATTAACCGGTTATTTCAACAAAATACTCAGTAACCAATAACAAGCGAGAGCCGCGGTTACATGATGTTATCCAATTATGAGATAACAATGTGTCGCGGCTTTTTTACTTCACATGAAGAACGTCTCGGTAATTTACGGAGGTTCAACTGAATGCAACGGAATACAAACAATATTTGGATAAATAAGGTACTTGAAAATTGCGAAGAGGTAGGGATTTCAAGGACTATAATTGAACGTTTCATACAATATTACATGACTGAAAGGAGCATTCCTGTTAGAAGGTTTTTCGGGGACTTGAATAAAAAAAGCCCTCTTGGTATGATTCGGGGGTGTCAATCGCACGAATTGACCCCTAATTTGGATACCAAGGAGGACTATACATGAATTCTATCTCAAACAAGAAGATTAATCAAGTCACCGATCAAACGCTCGTCGTTGGCATGGATATCGCGAAAAAGAAGCATTATGCCTGCTTTGTGGATGAGCGAGGGAGGGTGCTAAAAAAATCGTTTCCCGTTCCGCAATCCAGAGAAGGGTTGGAATGGTTGTACCAGTCCATCGTGAAAGCGATGGAGGAATTTGAAAAAACGGAAGTGATCGTTGGCATCGAGCCAACGGGACATTATTGGCTCAATCTCGCTTACTTTCTTGACGAGAAGGGCCTTCCTCTCGTGATGACAAACCCGATGCACGTGAAACGCTCCAAAGAGCTGGACGATAACCTTCCAACCAAACATGATGCGAAAGATGCGCTCGTCATTGCCCGGTTAGTGAAAGACGGCCGATTCAGCTATCCGCGTATTCTGAAAGGGATGGAGGCGGAGCTACGCGTGGGAGCGACGTTTCGATCCAAACTCGTGGAAGAGCAGGGGGCGGTTCGAAATCAGATGATTCGCTGGCTCGATCGGTATTTTCCGGAATTTACGCAAGTCTTTCCGTCGTTTGGGAAAATGGCGCTCGCTGCGCTGGAACAGACGCCGTTTCCGTCGGATTTAGCAGGGAAAGAGATCGAAGAGGTTCTCATCCTTTACCGGCAAAGCGAGGGATTACAATCGCCACAAAAGCCGAAAGCGAAGAAGCTGATGGAACTGGCCCAACACTCCATTGGCGTAACGGAAGGACAACAGATGGCCCGTATCGAAATCGCCACACTTGTCCGCCGGTACCGCCAATTAGAGGAAGAAATCGAGGCACTGAATGAGCAACTGACGGAACTTGTGCAAACATCCGTGGAATACGAATGGCTCAAAACAGTTCCGGGCTTAGGGGATGCGACGATCGTGGAACTGTTATCGGAAATCGGGAGTTTTTCCCACTATCAGGATCCGCGCCAATGATTGAAA
>JAUSTR010000034.1 GCA_030812955.1 Bacillus alveayuensis | reverse complement strand
CAGCAACAAGCTGCATGATTTCTGTTTTTAAAAATACAATTAAGAAATTCTGTAGGTTTTTGTATTTTTAAAAAGAGCAATTATGAAATTGGCTCTAATGATAATGATATTATGATTGAGTCAAGTTTTTGTGGATATTTCCTCTTTTTGTACAGGAAGTTCTTTTTCTACCTATGTTTGTAAGCGTTTGCTATAAGCCTTAGCTTACTTGCGTAGTACAGTACATACTTTTTTAAAACCCTACCATCGCTTTTAATGCATGATAAATTGGTGTACCCGATGAGCGTTGTAAATAATGTATATTATTTCTTGTAACTGCTTCTACCTTTTTTTGATATTTCTTCGCCATGTGAGTGACTTTCTTTTTCTGCTGTTCCTTGCGTTCATGTGGTTCAATGAGACCTTTCAGTGTTCGAATGGACAACCCATCTTTCACCGCAATAAACGCGTCTATAAGGCCTTGTATGCCCATCTCACTCCAGCTTCGTCCACCTTTTAAGCGCTTGGAGAAGACACTCATCGTCGCTTCTGCGCTCCCCATCGGTCGCATTCCTTTTGTTTCAATGCCTTGTTCCTCTAGCCATTTTCGATAGTCTGTTATTGCCTGTTGATTTTCTGTTAATAGTTCAATTAAATCTTCTAGCTTTTCTTCCTTTTCCTCTGTCTGCATTTGGCCGACTGCACTCGTTAATTCGACCAACAGCTTTTCGGGATGATATTCACTTAAGGCCACTCTGATTTCTCGGTAACGGGGATGGTTTCGAAATAATTCACGAATGGCTTTTGCTACATGAAAACGATCGAGACAGTAAAAACATTGACCTTGAAAATAATCTTGACACGCTCGAATCCATTTAGCTCCGTCTCCGTTGATAATCAGTTTGGTTTCCGTCGCATCATAGTCATAATGCTCCTCGAGAAACGTCTCAAACCCTTCCCAGAATGGTTCATTCCCCTTATGGTGATAGTGACGCTTTTGAATAAGACTTACTCGCTTTCCATTCTTCTGCCACCCCATATGGACAGCTGCGATTTTTTCCTCTTTCCCTTTTTTGCGCTTTCCTTGACGCTTTGTATGGAGTCCGTCCACTTCCACAAACAGGACTCTTGGCGCTCTCATTTTTTCTGTTGGCTTCATGACTTCGCATTGCAGTAAATGTTGCCGTAGGGCCTCATGACTCATCACTTGGTAACCAAGTAACGTTTCGATTTGACGTACAGCGTTCCGATAAGAGGGCCCCGTTGCCGCAAGCTCGATGACCCATTCCTCCAGGAGAGGACTAAAGCCTTTTCCTCCTTTAAACTGAAGGAACTGATCAAGTAAACATACGTATTGCTTTGCTTCTCGATCATAGTAATAATTTCGTTTGAATGAGACGGTACCAAATGCCGTGTCTAGTTGAACTTCACGCTTGTCCTTCATCTGAAATCGTTTCTTGTCTCGACTTTCTGCAATTTCTCGATCAATCTCTTCCAAAATCTCTTTAAACACTTTTCCAAATGTTTGTTGTAAAAGAAGAAATAAACCTTGTTCTAGCTCTTTTAAACTTGGGAATTTTTCAGTAAAATATCTCATAGGGACTCTCTCCTTTGTAAGTTTTTTTCCAAAACAACACTGTACAAAAAGAGAGTCCCTGGATCTACGTCAAGTTTCTGGACACAAAAAGATTAAGTTTTTTACACAACAACCATTCATGGATTGTTCCACGTCCAAGTAGGTTGTCAAAGTGAAAAGAGTCTTTGACAACCTACTTGGACATGGAGAAATAAACCCATGGATGTTGTGTCAAAAAAATGTGAAGGGGGGGGAATGTTCTGTACCCCCAAGTTTTACGCTGCTATTCGGCACATTTTTTCATATTCATCAGGTGTCAAATAACCGATGCTTCCATGAATTCGTTTGCGATTATACCAACCTTCGATGAATTGAAATAACGCAATTCTCGCTGTCTCAAAGCTTTCGTATTGGGTTAGATAAACTTCTTCTTTTTTCAATATGGCGTGAAATGATTCAATACAAGCATTGTCATATGGACATCCTTTTCGACTAAACGACGAAATCATTTCATGTTTTTTTAGAAGTTCTTGAAACGTTTCACTTGTATATTGTGTTCCTAAATCAGTATGCACGATAAGCCCCGCATCCGGTTTTTGATCTTGAATGGCATTCTGAAGTGCTTCCAGCACAATTTCTGTTGTCATTTTGCGAGAGAATTTATACCCGACTACTTTTTTGGTATGTAAATCAAGAACGGACGCTAGATAACACCAGCCATCACGAAGGGTGTGGATATACGTAATATCAGCTACCCATTTTTCATTAATCGTTGTGGTAGTGAAATCTTGATTTAATACATTTTCTCGTTCTTCTACTGGCTTTCGTGTTGGTGTTGGTCGAAACTTTTTTATAATACAAGATTTGATGCCTGCTCGTTTCATCAGACGTTGAACTCGATTGATACTGCCTGTATAGCCTTCTTTTTTAAGTATTTCAAAGATTTTAGGGGCTCCATAACGACCCTTACTTTCTTTATGGATTGCTCGAATTCGTTCAAGTAGTTGTTCGTTGGCGACATGATAGCGATTCGGCTTCTTATGAAACGATTGATAATACGTACTTTTAGGCATCTTTAAAACACGACACATCATTTGGATTGGATGATGTTCGCTTTCTTCTGTGATTAAGTCAATCAGTTCTTGCTCATCTATTTTCTCGCGAATATGGTCATAGCCTTTTTTAGAATTTCGATCTCCTGTTTTAGTCGCAGATTTTCCTTTTGAATGGCTTCTACATCAGCCAAAGTTAACTCTTGTTCGCCTTCTATTGGAGAGAATTGCTTAATCCATTTATAAATCGTTACTTCAGAAACACCATATTCGCTAGAGAGTTGACTGACCGGAGTGCCTGAGCGATAAAGCTCAACCACTGTTTGTTTAAATTCTTGGTTATAGCGTTTTTGACTCATGATTCGGACACGACCTTTCGTTAGTTCAATTTTAATGACTTAACCAAGTTGTGTCCATATATCTATACTACATCCACTGTTTGTATTTTCTCCCAGATTTTAATCAAGGAAGAGATAAATTAACTTCAATGGGTTTTTAAGCCTAAGAATAGGTAAGATAACCGATACTACTGTTTCCCAAAATTTATAAAAGATGTAGAAATCGGCGTTGGTATGATAATGTTAATCAATTATGGTAAAAAGGTTAATGAATTTGGATTCAAAACAAATTTAAAGTGAAAAAAGACCACTCCTGTCAAAACGGTGACTGGATGGTCTCTTCTTTAAAAACTCCCTATCAAAACGGTGACTGGAAGTAATACATACTATATTATATGTAAATTATAAACAAATATTCATTTATAGTCAAGAAGGTGATAACTTTTGAAATACAATATCTTTTTCGACGAGTCAAATAAATTAGATGCAGAGAAAAAATATTCTTACTATGGTGCTTTTGGTGTTGAACAATCTTTATGTGACAGTATAGTGATGGATATCAACAAGATTTTAAGAATAACAGGTAAGAAGAGTGAATATCACTTTACTGAATATAAAAATGACAAGGATATTGCTCCCTACATATATTGTTTACACCATTTCATAAAAACAAACTTACAAATTAACATATTTGTCGTAGATAACGCTATTGCATTTGATTTTGCTAGAAATGCCGATATTACAGTTACAGAATTACGTAATTTATTTTATGTTAAAATTCCAGAAAGACTCTTTTATGGATTAACTAGAGGTCTTTCAAACGATTATAGAACAGTTGAAATTGTAGTCGATCACAGTCCTGAATATGGAAGCATGAGGGTATATTCAAAGTTAAAGCAGCAAATGAATGCACATGCAATTTATCGTGGTATGAAATATTATGTTAATAAAGCATGGTATAAAGAATCACATAAATCTATTCCACTTCAAATAGTTGATTTATTTATGGGAATTGTTGTCTTTCTAATGGAAAAGTCATATTTAAATATAGATGACGATAAACCGATCATTAAGGCTGATCTTATTTACCGTTTTTTAATTGAAGAAAATAATATAGATTTATTTCAACAACATATAAATATTTTTAAATGGGATGGACAAAAAGATATTATTCATGAAGTGAATATTTCAGATTATTTATCACAATTTATGGCATTCAAAACACAGTTTGATATTAATGAAATGACAAAGATAATGAGAATTAGAAAACCTAATGATTCCACTAAAGATTTAAGATTAAAAATGGGTTATTCAAATAATCAATTAAGAATGTTACTTGGATATCTTGATCAGCTAGATGATAAAGGAAGAAACACATTTATCATGAAGAATTATTATAAAAGTTTCAAAACATGAATAAAACAATTTCCTATTAAACGAACGGGATTTATTTCTGTTCAATCTATGCTGAAATTTTTACAACACAATTTTAATTTAATGAGGTAACTAAATTTTCAAGATGTTATACATCAATTTTAAAAAGTTTACATTTATAAAATTAATAATCGTAAATTTAATTTTAGAATTTTCAAGTTATTTATATCTTGTAAGGCAAACACTACTACATCCATATATCTGCGATTACCAATCAAGCCATGTGGAATGTTGCGCGTTGCTCGTAAAAAAGCTGTAGAGCATAAATAAACTCTTGCCATTCACAATAAACTCTTGGAAAAATCAAAATAAAGTCGTGCAAAGGGACAGGAGCAAGGCAGGGGAAAGGAAAGAGGGAAAAGGAAAAACCCTTCATCCTCAAGTCTTTCCCCTCATTCCCTGTCACAATTTTATTCTCAATCATAATAAAGTTATGGCAGAAAAAATCGAATCGAAAATCGGGAAAATAAGTGATTTGTGCACGACTTTATTATGAATGGAAAAATATAGGTGGCGTAGGAATGAGGGATGAAGGGGTGGAGAGTAGCAGGAGTTTATTATTACTGAACATAGTTACAGGGCAAAAGAGAAATAGAAAATGACCTTTGTTTCTCTTTTTTTAGGTATAAGGATATAGTGGGAAGAGTCTTGTGCATTTTTCCTTGATATCAATTGGAAGAACGTTTATGATGAATGTAAGTTAACAACATTTATTGGAAATAAGGATGGGAAACAACATGAAGACTTTTTGTGTTCATAACAAAAGTCCATATTGTATAGAGTAAACGCTCAGTCATACGACTGGGCGTTTTTCATTGTGTTTGTTTCCTAACTGTATTGAAAGGGGGGATTAAGTAAAAGTTGTTGGAAAAGCCCGTATTGAACTTATAGCTTTCTTTAGAAATGAAAATCTAATTCAAAAGGAGAGGTTATTCATGAATGAAAAACTTGCTGTATCGATTGTTCGAGCAATTATTCGTGATATTTATGGGAGATATGGTATGGAGCAATATTTCAGGAGTACAGAACCGAGAATGTTAGTTAATATTTATGAGAAATGGATACACGTTGTTTCCGTTGAGCTTAAAAAAGCTGGAGTGATAAATGAAATCTATGAACCATTAAACACAGAGGAAATGAGTTTTGTGGATATTGTCTATCGAGTGGATTATTACTTGATAGATGAGGAGAGGGAAAGTGGAGAGGAATAAGGAGGAAAAGAAAATGAACAAACTATTCGAGCGTGAAGAAGGTACAATCGACAAAAATGTTTTTTATGGTGAAATATCCGAATGGCTAAGAATATCATCTGTACATTCTAAATTATATGAATTACTTTTGGATGAAGTAGATAGAGAGGAAGCATTTCTTGCAAATCAAAACGAAATATCGGAATACCTAATGGAGAGGTAAAGGCAGGAAAAAAATAAGTAAATCAAGGGGAAAGAAACATGTTAAACTTAATTCCAAAAGCCGAGGGGCAGAAAATAACGTATAAAGATTTGGAGCAGTTCCAAGAAAAGATAGAGCTGTTCAACGGAGACTTTGGGTTTACAGAAAGTGAAAAGAAGGCTTTGTTGTTGGTGTATATCACAAATTTTGGTTTGGAGTTCTTGATAGAGACTTTACCAAGAGAGTCTCTCAAGGAATTGAAGGACTTATTAGACAAAAAGGGATTGTAATACAGTGTGCAAGGAAGTACGTATATTAACAATGGGGGGCTCCCCCCTTCATCTACTAAGAGGGAGAGATAATATTATCCTCAGTGTTTAAAAAATCTTTTATGGATTCTTCAAATTTAAATATTTCAAGGATAGGATAGTTCTTTTGAGATATGTTGATACCGTATTCAGGAGCACTTTTTTGACCAGGCTTATCATAATTCCTGTCCACAAACATTTCATTAGGGACTTCCCATGCTTTCGCAGGAATGAGGAAAATATCGGGCATTTTTCCTTCCTCAAAAATCAATAAAGTCAGATATAAATTTTTATTCGTAATGTCAAATTTGCTTTTCGGCATAAAAACATATCCTTTTCCTCGAAGAGATTTTACTTGAATCTCACAAAAGCGCCCGTTTTTGTCCTTGACGATAAAATCTACACCATGGTCATCAACCTCAGTTGTGTAAACTTCTAATCCATAAGATGCAAACTCCATTTTTGCAAAATACTCAGCATATCTCCCTAATTGCAATGCACTAAGCTTACTCCAATTAGTATTTGGCATGATTTTTCCTCCATAGTTCTAATTTTCTTCGCAAGTGTTTTATTAAACGCTTTTCTATTACTAAATAATAACATAGAATAATTATGAGTGGTTTGAAGTTTAGTTGGATTTCGCCTTTGTAGAATAAATGAGATTAGTATAGGTGGTAAGAATGTCTATTTATAAAAATATTTTCCATTATTATCGTGGGCAAACAAGAAATGGTTCGGAGGAAATTAAACAATTACAGATAGAAAATAATACTACGAAGGCTTTCATTAATGTTTTACAACATTCTTCACCAATGCTTACAATGAGATTTTTAGATTGGTTGGGTTTATACACAAAGGAAACGGACAAGTTTGAATATATGTATCAAGTTTCAAATGAACTTCATCGTAAGACACCACAGGCAGTTGTAGTAGGTATTGCTGATACTAAAGAAGTGAAACATACTTCACAGAATAAAAAGTACAATATTCCTGACGGTGCTATCCTGTCGAATTCAGTTTCAATACTAATAGAAACAAAAATAGGATTAAACTCTTATTTAAATATTGACCAACTTGAAGGACATAAAAAACGATTTGCAATTGGGCAAGAGGTTCAAGAGAATATCATTATTACATGGGATGAGGTTAGAGCCTTCTTTAAGAAGCAGTTAGCCTTCTTTGAGCAATTAAATGACGTATTAACATGTTTTTTATTAAAACAGTTTGAAGAATTTTGTGTTATCAATTGTATAGGTGGAACTAAAACAAAGGAATATTTCTTTTTGCATTTTGAGAAGGTAAAAGCTCAAGAGTTGGCAAGACAAATTGATAACTATATTTGGAACGAAGCAGGTTATCCGGATATACAAGATGCAGAAACGAAAGATGGCATCGGTTATAAGAGGGTAGGAAAGCCTAAATTTGCTACACTAACAATTCAAAGACAAAGATGTTTTATTCTACATATAGGCAGGAAAGAACAGAGATTAGGATTAAAAATTCAAAAAGAGATAGATGCAACGCTTGGTCGAAAGTTTGATAGGAAAGAATATGAGATTCATAAATACCCGCATGAAGCATACATAAGATTAGAATGGGTAGATAACTTTGAACAAATTAGACCATACATCGATTTAGCGTATCACTTGCGATAATAAAGCTAAGAAAGAGGATGAATAATGATATTGGAAAAACAATATTTCAATCTAATGCAATTTTTTGAAGGATATGTACGGAATTACCGAAGAATGAATTTATCACATTTACATAATCGATCCATGTTCACCAAAAGAGAAATCGATTATTTTGCCAATTTAGGGGAAATGCTTGGCTTTGATGTATTTGTAGAAGACTCGAAATTTGATAAGCTGAAAGGGCGTTCCAGACCGATGTATTTATCTTGGTGGAAGTGGGATGCATGAGTTCGAGTTGATGATGAAAATTTCTTGTATCTCGCCCTGCATTTAGAACGAGAAAATGTTTGGAATAAAGACGTTGATACGATTGAAAAACTTTTTTCTCTAACAGAAGAAGGTTATGTTCCTCATAATGTGATAGGAATACAATACATAGAATCGCCTGAAAGAATTGATTTTCTTAACGATTTAGTTATTCAAAAGAATGCAGTTCAAAAGTCGAATGCTTTAATGGTTTATCGTTACTACGATAACGAACTGCATTTAGAACGAGTTTGTGCCTATTATTTTACGCCAACGGGATTAAATGAAGTAAGAACTGCTATTTGCACACAAGATGAGTCGGGCTACTGGTTTATGTGTTTTGATGAGGAGTACGCTCCATTCAAGACAACAAAGAGCTTATAAACACGAAAGTGAATTAATTAAGTTCAAAAATTAAGGGTGATAGATTTGGATTTAAAAGTACATATAGATGAGTTTATGACTGAGGTCTCAAATGACAACATAGAAATATACAATGAATTCAGTATTCAGTTTGAATTAGCGATTTTTTTAAGAGCTAACTTATCTAAGGAATATAAAATTCAATTAGAACGGAACATCGGTTATTTTGGATTAGATAAAGGAAATTTTCTTAAAAAGGAAATGGATATTGTCGTTTTTAATTCTGATACCAAGGAAAGGCATTGTATTGAGATAAAATATCCTATAAATGGTCAATATCCAGAGCAAATGTTTTCTATATGTAAAGATATCAAGTTCCTCGAAGAGCTTGTTGATGTAGGTTTTTCGCATTCATATTGTTTAGTTGTTGTAAATGACCCTTTATTCTATATCAGTAAGGGAGAGAAAGGAATTTATCGTCTTTTTAGAAAGGAAAAGCTGTTAAAAGGGAAAATTCAAAAGCCTACTGGCAAGAAAGATATCACGTATCACCTAAAGAATGAGTACAAAATAGAGTGGAAAGAAATAAGAGGAAATGAAAAATATTTTATAACTACAGTCAAGAGGAGCTGTGAACAATGATACATATTGTATTTGGTCCATCTCCTTCGGGCGATTTAAAAGTAGCCCTAAAGGATTTAGGTGTAGATAAAAAAGAACATGTCATTTGTAAGCGATGATAATAGGGAGAATCTTCAACAAAGAAAGAGCCATTTTCGGCTCTTTTATTTTTTCACGAAAGACAAGGGCTTTCGATATTGACGTTTTTGTTGTACATGGGCTTTGACCTTGTCAGAAAGAGTGGTATTCATATGGAGTTCTTTTGCAATCACATGTAACATCTTCGCTACATCTTCTATCTGATAACGATTAAGATATGGAAGTAAGCGAGAAACCGTTTGTTTCGCAACCTCCGATTCGAAAAACGGAACAACGTCCCCGACTTTACGTGCCACTTCTATCGAAAGCTATGCTGTTTTTTGACGGTAACTCGTTCCTCCATTTAGATGAAACTGCAATTCGTTTTGCAACTCCTGAAGTAACGATGTGAAGGATACTGCATGTTCTTTCCTCATCACTTCTCTCGTAGTGAATGTCTCCTTTCGATTCAATTTGTTACTTTGTATCTTATTATATACCATTTTCCTAAAAGTACATGTGTATCCGTCAAAAATAAATGGCAACTTGCTAAATCTTCTGTTTCCTGTAAAAAAAAACAGGAGTTAGGAAACAATTATTTTTTTGGTGAAAAATTAGGAGGTTCAAGAAAGGCAGGGATGACAAGGGATTGGGGAGGAAGTGAGAGGACATTTTTATTTTCCGATTACATAAAAGGGAGGGATATAATGGATTTCAAAAATCTAAGGTAAAAAGGGTTTGGGGAAGAATAATATAGCGTATTCTGTTTAATAGAATAAACTTGGTATTATGTCAATAATATGGACACAAAAAATTAAGATTTTCACTTTGAACTCTACCGCGCTTTCGCTAGGTGGCCTCTAGATAAGATTGAGAGTAATGAATTTGGACACTCGATAAGGTGTTTTTTATAATCGAAGTGACCAAATGAAGGGGGCTTTTGATGTACATGAAACGAAGAAAACATTCGAAGGAATTTAAGCTACAAGTGGTGAAAGAAGCATTAGAAGTTGGAAATAAAGCATTGGTAGCTAGAAGATACGAGCTTAGCCCGAATCTTGTGCAAAGATGGGTGAAGGCATATGAAGAAGGAAAACTAGGACAAGAAATGGTTTCCTCTCCCTCTTCAGCTGAAATCAAACGGCTGGAGGAAGAAAACGAGCAGCTCAAGAAGCTATTAGGGGAAAAAGATTTAGAAATTGAGATTTTGCGTGATTTGATAAAAAAAAGAACCCTCACTTACTGAAAAATTGGAAGTAGCCGAGCAGTGGATCAAGAAAGGATATCCGATTACAAAAGTATTGGAGATTCTAGAAATCAATCGCTCAACCTACTACTATCAGCAGAATGGAAAAGTCGAGAAGAAAACAGTAGGTGGGGGACGTCCAACACCCGGCTACTCTAAGATGAAGTGAGAAAAGCAGCGCAATTGGCCAATGCATATGAATTTATCGAACAAATGCAAGACGGTTATGAAACGGAAGTCGGCAAAAGAGGGATCAAACTATCCGGTGGGCAGCGCCAGCGCATTGCCATCGCGAGGGAACTGTTGAGAAATCCAAAAATTCTGCTGCTGGATGAAGCTACATCCAATTTAGACAGCAACTCCGAACAAAAAGTGCAAAACGCTCTCCTTCATCTTATGAAAAATCGTACAACATTTGTCATCGCCCATCGACTTTCAACTATTATTAATGCAGATTTAATCATCGTCCTCGAAAATGGTAAAATTACCGGTCAGGGAACACATGATGAGCTATTGCAGTCCCATCCGTTGTATCAAAAGCTTGTCAGTCGACAAATGCAAAATTTTGCTCCCGCCAACGATTAAGGCGGGAGCCGTATATAATTTACAAATGGAAGCTGACCGCTTAAGCCCGTTTCCGCTCCATAATGTTGATCCCTAATCCCATGAACACAACAGCCATCAAGAATAGGATGCTCATCGGATAGAGCAAATCGCTAAATGAGTAGCCGTAAACTACTGCCCCTTTTAACAGGTCCATTCCATACGTAACGGGGACAAATTTTGAAAGCAAGAGAAGTGCATCCGAAGAAACAATTTCCAGCGGCCAATAAGCTCCTCCAAGCATCGCCATGCTGACAGAAACAAGCGGAAGCACCGCATGAAACTGCTGCTCATTATTGACAATTCCTACTATAAAAATTGATATTGCGACAATTGCCAGTACATAAGGGATGAGCAATACGAGCACAAACCAAAATTTATCGCTGAAATCTACATCAAACACAAAGTGAAAGACTGCAAAAATGAGCGCCACCTGAATATAGCCGGTTGCAAAACTGTAAATTAAATTTCCGGTATACATCTCCCATTTTTTGACCGGCGACAAAATCATTCGATCCCAAATGCCGTTTCGCTTCTCCATTAATATATTGAAAACGTTGTACGCAATCGTATAAATGACAAAAAATAAGACACTGCCGAAAATCGATTGCATTTTGCTGTTGATGATAACAGTTTCATCCGCACGGAAATGTTTTGTCTCTATGGTAAACACCGGATCGTTTTCCGCTTCCGCAAGCGATTTTGCCACTTGCTTTGCGCTTGATTCTCCTTGTTTTTCCTTCACCTGATCGATGATCGACTTGGATTGTAATGCTTTTGCGTAAACTTTTTGAACCGTTTGCTGAACCAAATAGCTATTGGGGGTATTGGAGGCAACGATTATGCGGAAATCGTCCTTTTTAAGCTCCACACCTGCTTCCGCCTTGCCTTCGCCAACCAGCTTTTCAACTTCCTCTTTTTTCATCCTTTTAAACGAAAATAGATTATACTGCTCAAGAGAGTGAATGATTTCCTTCACTTCACTTTCAGGCAGTGCGCTGTATACTGGAACAACTATAGTCTGTTTGTTTACGGAACTGATGAGCATAGCAAAAACGACAGAAAGGATCGACACCATTAAAAATAGCCAAGGCTTCCGGATAAAAAGACGCAGCTTTGCTGTCAAAACTCCGATCACGCCATTTCACCCCTTTTTGGGAAAACTAGCAAGCTCAATACGAACATAACAAAACCGAAAAGACATAAGTATATGATAGGCCAAATAAATTGCGACAGATCATAGCCTTGCAAAATTTTTAAATAAGCTGTCATGCCGGCTCCATTTGGCGTCATATCCCCCAATTTGTGCATAAATTCCGACATTTGCG
>JAUSTR010000033.1 GCA_030812955.1 Bacillus alveayuensis | reverse complement strand
GGGCGCGCCATAAATCGGGAAGTAGCTCAGCTTGGTAGAGCACATGGTTTGGGACCATGGGGTCGCAGGTTCGAATCCTGTCTTCCCGACCAGTCAACGAAAATATGGGGCCTTAGCTCAGCTGGGAGAGCGCCTGCTTTGCACGCAGGAGGTCAGCGGTTCGATCCCGCTAGGCTCCACCATACATAAAAGATTATTTGGCGGCGTAGCTCAGCTGGCTAGAGCGTACGGTTCATACCCGTGAGGTCGGGGGTTCGATCCCCTCCGCCGCCACTATTAGAGGACCTTTAGCTCAGCTGGTTAGAGCAGACGGCTCATAACCGTCCGGTCGCAGGTTCGAGTCCTGCAGGGTCCACCATTTAAAATTTAAAATTGAATATTTAGTGGAGGAGTACCCAAGTCTGGCTGAAGGGATCGGTCTTGAAAACCGACAGGGGTGTCAAAGCCCGCGGGGGTTCGAATCCCTCCTCCTCCGCCATTACTATTCAATATCTATAAGTATATTTTGATTCATATCGTCGCGGGGTGGAGCAGTCTGGTAGCTCGTCGGGCTCATAACCCGAAGGTCGCAGGTTCAAATCCTGCCCCCGCAACCAAAGGTCCCGTGGTGTAGCGGTTAACATGCCTGCCTGTCACGCAGGAGATCGCGGGTTCGATTCCCGTCGGGACCGCCATTTCCAAGATCAAGTTATATGGCTCGGTAGCTCAGTCGGTAGAGCAACGAGCAAGGCTTCTATGAGTTCGCTACAAGTTGTACCAGCCGAGCGGCTGCTTGAATAAGCAAACTGAGGCTGGGACAAAGGACAATAAAGGACAATAAGGAAGTTAATATAAAGTTGTTGGTTATTAAATTAATATGGCTCGGTAGCTCAGTCGGTAGAGCAAAGGACTGAAAATCCTTGTGTCGGCGGTTCGATTCCGTCCCGAGCCACCACTTTTGGCGACTGTGGCGAAGTGGTTAACGCACCAGATTGTGGCTCTGGCATTCGTGGGTTCGATTCCCATCAGTCGCCCCATTAAACAGGCGGGTGTAGTTTAGTGGTAAAACCTCAGCCTTCCAAGCTGATGTCGTGGGTTCGATTCCCATCACCCGCTCCATGGGCCTGTAGCTCAGCTGGTTAGAGCGCACGCCTGATAAGCGTGAGGTCGGTGGTTCAAGTCCACTCAGGCCCATATTGATATATTTCGAGGTCAATAGCAGATCACGACTTAAGTAATCATTTTGAGACTTAGGCGAAACTTTAAAAGTTCATATATCTAACTATTTTATCCATGATTATCTTTCCGCAGTAGCTCAGTGGTAGAGCATTCGGCTGTTAACCGAACGGTCGCAGGTTCGAATCCTGCCTGCGGAGCCATTTGGAGAAGTACTCAAGTGGCTGAAGAGGCGCCCCTGCTAAGGGTGTAGGTCGTTGTAAGACGGCGCGAGGGTTCAAATCCCTCCTTCTCCGCCAGTGAATCAGCTTCTTGGTCATTATATTTTGGCCCGTTGGTCAAGTGGTTAAGACACCGCCCTTTCACGGCGGTAACACGGGTTCGAATCCCGTACGGGTCATAGACACCGCAAGTTTTGCGGTGTTTTTTATTATATTATCAGAATTTATAGGCTCTATACTAAATGTGGTGGTCATGCTTATCATCTCAAAGGTTTAGTGAATCCACAAAAAAATGATAAAAAGGCTCTTTGTCAATTATGGTGGTGTAAATTTTTCAGCACCTTTCTTACTTGTACGTTTCATTTATCAAACATGAGCAATAATCGATTTGTACTCACACCAGCTAACAATGCCGCATGAGTAAATGACATTTCCGCATAACATAATGAATTAAATTATCATTAGATGATTTTGGACCATGAACTAACTTTTATGTATCGATATTAAGTAATTATATACCAGATAACAAATATGCGATGAATGATCATAATTAAATAGCGGTGAACTTGAATAAATAAAATCCATCTTTGTTTTTAGAAAAGATTTTCCTAAAAAATTCGACAAAATGTCGAATTTTTTTATTTTTTTAAAAACATATTTTATGTATCTAATCTTGATCATGTATATCTTTCTAAAGATTTCTACTAGGATAGTCACTAGTAGATATTTTTCTTTGTCATATCACAATATTGTTATTTTTTTGAAAGTTTTGTTTAATGTTTATTTATTTATTTATTTGAATCCTCTTTGTTTTTAATTTATTCGAAATATGCATGTTTTATTATTATGTTGATATAATTTATCGATCATTTAGGGTTATATTTGTAGGAATGTGTCAAAAAGATCAAACGTTTTCAAACAAGGATTTTAATCATTTTTTTTGAAGTAAGTAAATAGAAAAATTAGAGGGGTAAGGAGTGAACTCCGTGAGTGTGGCAATCCCGACCGATTTTGAAATTCATCTTTTTCATGAAGGCAATTTATTTAAAAGCTATGAGTTATTTGGTGCTCATTCGAAAAAGGTGAATAGTCTTTTAGGAATACAGTTTTGTGTTTGGGCTCCACATGCAAAATCTGTTCGTGTTGTGGGTGATTTTAATTGCTGGGATGGTTCAAAGCATGAAATGACAAGAATAAATGATCAAGGCATTTGGTCCATGTTTACAACTGATGTTCAAATTGGTGATTTGTATAAGTATGAAATTATCACTCATAGTGGTGAAAAATTATTGAAGGCAGATCCTTATGCTTTTTATTCTGAAGTACGACCGAAGACAGCTTCCATTGTCTATGATTTATCTGGTTATAAGTGGAACGATCAAAAATGGAATCGTAAGAAAAAAAGAAGACCAATTTATGATCGCCCGATGTTTATTTATGAATTGCATTTGGGAACGTGGAAAAAGAAAAAGGATGGTAGCTTATACACTTATCGTGAGTTGGCTGAAGAGTTAATTCCGTATGTGGTTGAACATGGTTTTACACATATTGAAATGCTCCCACTAGTTGAACATCCTTATGATCGTTCATGGGGATATCAAGGAACCGGATACTATTCGGCTACAAGTAGATATGGGACACCGCATGATTTGATGTTTTTTATTGATCAATGTCACCAGCATGATATTGGAGTAATTATGGATTGGGTTCCAGGACATTTTTGTAAGGACGCTCATGGCTTGTACATGTTTGATGGTGAGCCTACTTATGAATATTCCAATCCAAAAGAACGTGAAAATGAAGTGTGGGGAACCGCAAAT
Organism: Bacillus alveayuensis; assembly: GCA_030812955.1. Taxonomy (GTDB): domain Bacteria; phylum Bacillota; class Bacilli; order Bacillales; family Aeribacillaceae; genus Bacillus_CB; species Bacillus_CB alveayuensis. The sequence continues at coordinate 9,757 of JAUSTR010000033.1, read as the reverse complement.
TTTGATCTCGGAAAGCCTGAAGTTCAAAGCTTTCTCATTTCTAATGCATTATTTTGGATGGAATATTTTCATATTGATGGATTTCGTGTTGATGCAGTAGCTAATATGCTTTATTGGCCAAATTCACCACAATTGCATGCAAATGAGTATGCGATAAACTTCTTGAAAAAGCTTAATGAAGTGGTTTTCTCCAAAGATCCCACCATCTTAATGATTGCAGAAGATTCAACTGATTGGCCTATGGTAACAAGACCGACCTCTGAAGGAGGATTAGGCTTCAATTATAAATGGAATATGGGTTGGATGAACGACATATTAAAGTATATGGAATCAGATCCTTTTAACCGCAAATATCTTCATGATAAAGTGACATTTTCCTTGCTGTATGCTTTTTCAGAAAATTTTATTCTTCCATTTTCTCATGATGAAGTAGTCTACGGAAAAAAATCTTTGTTAAATAAAATGCCTGGTGACTATTGGCAAAAGTTTGCGCAATTACGGCTTTTATACGGCTATATGGTTGCGCACCCAGGTAAAAAACTCTTGTTTATGGGTGGAGAGTTTGGGCAGTTTGATGAATGGAAGGATTTAGAGCAGCTAGACTGGAATTTAGATGATTATGAAATGCACCAAAAAATGCGCGTATATGTTAAAGAACTGCTCAATATTTATAAAAAACAGCGGCCATTATTTGAGGTTGATCATCATTATGAAGGATTTGATTGGATTGATGCTAATAATAACGAACAAAGGATTTTCTCATTTGTTCGAAAAGGGAAGAAGCCAAATGAAATGTTAGTTATTGTCTGCAATTTTACTCCTGATGTGTATCACCATTATAAAATTGGTGTTCCACTTAAAACGAGATATATTGAGATAATAAATAGCGATGATAAATTGTTTGGGGGCTCTAACCAAATTAACCGAAAAAGTATCGAAGCACAAGAAGGAGAGTATCATGGGAAGCCGTATCATATTGAAATGACTATTGCTCCTTTTGGTATATCGATATTAAGAGCAGTGAAAAAGAGAGGGGAGAAACAAAAAAATGGTAAAAAAGAAGTGTGTAGCAATGCTTCTCGCAGGCGGAAAAGGATCGAGGCTTAGTTCATTGACGAAAAATTTAGCAAAACCAGCAGTTCCGTATGGGGGAAAGTATCGAATAATTGATTTTACTCTAAGTAACTGTACGAATTCAGGGATAGATACGGTAGGAGTTTTAACACAATATCAACCTCTTGTCCTACATTCATACATTGGCATTGGAAGTGCATGGGATTTAGATCGGAGAAATGGAGGAGTAACGGTATTGCCACCGTATTCAGAATCGTCTGAAGTGAAATGGTATAAAGGAACAGCAAGCGCTATTTATGAAAATTTAAATTATTTAAAGCAATATGAGCCTGAATACGTCTTAATTTTGTCTGGTGACCATATTTATAAAATGGATTATATGAAAATGCTAGAATATCACATGGAAAAGGAAGCAGATGTTTCGATATCTGTCATTGAAGTACCATGGGAAGAAGCGAGTAGATTTGGAATTATGAATACAAATAAAAATATGGAAATTATCGAATTTGAAGAAAAGCCTGCCAATCCAAAAAACAACCTTGCCTCAATGGGAATATACATTTTTAAATGGAATATTCTAAAGGAATTTTTAGAAATGGATGCTAGGAATCCATATTCAAGCCATGATTTTGGTAAAGATGTAATCCCTCTCTTACTAGAAGAAAAGAAGAAGCTAGTAGCTTATCCATTCAAAGGATATTGGAAAGATGTTGGTACTGTAAAAAGCTTATGGGAAGCGAATATGGATTTATTAAAAGATAAACCTGAATTAGACTTATATGATCAACAATGGAGAATTTATTCTGTCAATCCAAATCATCCCCCTCAATACATTCACGAAAAAGCAGAGATAACAGAATCATTAATTACAGAAGGCTGCACCATATATGGGAACGTGATGCATTCTGTTTTGTTTCAAGGTGTGACAATTGGAGCAAATGCACTTATAAAAAGTTCTGTCATCATGCCAGAGGCCATTGTAGGTGAAAAAGCTATCATTGAAAATGCGATTGTCCCCAGTGGAATAACCATTCCTGATGGAATGATCATTCGTCCTAACAAAAATTTAGAGGAAGTCATCTTAGTGACAGAAGAATTGGTAGAAGGATCGATTGTCAAAAATTGAATCTCGAACCCATCGTATGAAGTTACATCGTAAATATTTCATGCATGAGTGGAGTAAGATTTCCGAAAATGAAGCTTTAAGCGCAAATAGGAACGAAAAGCTACGAAAGGATGATAGAAGGTTGAATCGAAGCATGTTAGGCATTATTGATGCAACTACTTATAAAGAGGAAATAAAAGATCTTGCACAGGAGAGGTCAATGGCCGCCATTCCGTTTGCTGGGAGATACCGTTTAATTGATTTCGTTTTATCAAATATGGTTAATTCTGGTATCAAAAGTGTAGGTATATTTCCTAAATACAGATATCGGTCGTTGATGGATCACTTAGGTTCAGGAAAACATTGGGACTTAAATCGAAAAAGAGACGGCTTGTTTTTCTTCCCTTCTCCACATTTATATGATGAATATCATGAGTTCGGTTCTTTTAAGCAGTTTTCAGATCATATTGATTATTTTTTGCGTAGTCGCCAAAAGTATGCCGTAATTACAAATAGTTATACTGTAGCAAACATTGATTTTCAAAAGGTACTAGATTATCACATCGATATGGGCTGTGATCTGACAGAAGTGTGCCAAAATGGAAAATCACTGCAAATGTATATAATGAGCACGGAGCTGTTAATGGATTTAATACAGCAATCTGCTTATTCAAGTTATAAAACATTACACGATGTGGTGACTTCTCCAGAGAAGTTTACGATTTGCCAATATGAGCATCAAGATTATGTAGCCGTTATTGATTCGATTCAAAAATATTATAAACACAGTCTTGAGATACTTCAGCCGGAAATTTGGCAATCCTTATTTTCAAAGGATCGTCCAATTTTTACAAAGGTAAAAGATGAGCCTCCAACGAGATATGGAAAGCAATCACGAGTTCGAAATTGTTTCATCGCTAATGGAAGTATCATTGAAGGAACAGTAGAAAATAGTATTATTTTTCGAGCTGTACATATCGGAAAAAATACCGTGATTAAAAATAGCATTATTATGCAAAAATCACAAATTGGAGAAAGATGTTCATTAAATTATTGCATATTAGATAAGGATGTAAAAATTGGGGATGATATGAATTTATTAGGTGATAAAAATGATCCATATGTAGTTCATAAAGGAACGATACAAGGAGTGTTGATGAATACGTGAAAGTATTATTTGCTGTATCAGAATGTGTACCGTTTGTAAAAACAGGAGGATTAGCAGATGTAGCAGGAGCTTTACCAAAAGAATTGAAAAAATTTGGTGCTGATATTCGGGTTATCTTGCCGAAGTATGGGTTAATCTCACAAGAAATTCAAGAAAAAATGGAGGAAGTTACAAATTTTACAGTACAGCTTGGCTGGCGGAATCAATATTGCGGAATTGAAAAACTCATTCAAGATGATGTGATTTATTATTTGATTGACAATGAATATTACTTTAAGCGTGACTCTTTATATGGACATTATGATGATGGCGAACGGTTTTCCTATTTCTGTCGTGCTGTTTTGGAAGCTTTAAAAAAACAGGATTTTCAACCAGACATTATTCATTCTCATGATTGGCATACAGGAATGGTAAATTATTTATTAAAAGAAGAATATTCAAAAGATCCGTTCTATGCCCAAATCAAAACGGTTTTTACTATTCATAATCTACAGTTTCAAGGTATTTTCCCGAGAAGTGTAATGCATGACTTATTAAATTTGGGGGATGAGCACTTTACGATTGAACGTTTAGAGTTTTACGGAAATATTAGCTTTATGAAAGCTGGCATTGTCTCTTCCGACAAAATTACAACCGTGAGTCCAACTTATAAAGAGGAAATTCAAACCCCTTATTTCGGTGAAAGACTTGACGGTCTATTGCGATTTCGATCTTCATCTTTAGTCGGGATTTTAAATGGAATTGATGATGTATTTTATAACCCAGAAAATGATCCTTATATAACAAAGCCGTACAATGTATTAACATATGAAAATAGGCTTCACAATAAACGAGCTCTGCAGGAAAGGTTTGGTTTACCTCAAAATGCGGATGTTCCAATTATGGCAATGGTTACGAGATTGACCAAACAAAAAGGATTGGATTTAGTCAAGAGAGTTTTGCATGAAATACTTGAGTGGGATATCCAATTTATTGTGCTCGGTACAGGTGAAAAAGAATTTGAAGATTATTTCCGGCATATGGAATGGACTTATCCAAATAAATGTAAGGCCTATATTGGTTTTAATGAACCGTTAGCCCATCATATTTATGCAGGAGCAGATTTGTTTTTAATGCCTTCTAAATTTGAACCATGTGGGTTAGGACAATTGATCGCTCTTCGATATGGTGCGATTCCAATTGTAAGAGAAACAGGAGGATTAAATGATACTGTAAAGTCTTTCCGTGAAGATAATGGAGAAGGAAATGGATTTAGCTTTAAAAACTTTAATGCACATGACATGATGTATACAGTGAAACGAGCTCTTCATTATTACCATGAAAAAGATGTTTGGGACACACTTGTAAAAAGAGCGATGAGCCAAGATTACAGCTGGTCGCAATCAGCTGCTAAATATCATCAATTATATATTGACTTATTATCTAGGAGTGAAAAAAATCATGTTCTCTAACAAAACAGAATTTAAAGAGTTGTTTTTAAGGCGGTTAGAATTGCTGCATGGTAAACCTTTCAGTGACTCATCATTAAGGGAACAATATGAGACGTTAGGGAATATGGTAAGAGAATATATTTCGGAAAAGTGGATCAGTACGAATGAAAAATATCGATCTCATCATCAAAAGCAAGTGTATTATTTGTCAATCGAATTTTTACTTGGCAAGCTTCTTGGACAAAATTTATTGAATTTAGGTATTAAGGATATAGTAGAAGAGGGATTATCTGAGCTTGGTGTCAGCCTTTTCGATTTAGAAAATATGGAGGAAGATGCAGGTTTAGGTAATGGAGGGTTAGGACGATTAGCTGCCTGTTTTCTAGATTCATTAGCTTCTCTAAATTTACCTGGGCATGGAATGGGTATACGATATAAACATGGTTTATTTGAGCAAAAGATTGTCGATGGTTATCAAGTTGAATTGCCAGAACAATGGTTAAAGTACGGAAATGTTTGGGAAATCCGTAAAGCAGATGAAGCAGTCGAAGTAGCTTATTGGGGAAAGGTTGAAACATCATTTGAAAATGAGCGCCTCGTATTCCGGCATGTTGATGCCGAAAAAATTTTAGCAGTTCCTTATGATATTCCAATTGCTGGATTTCAAACAGATACCGTCAATACGTTAAGGTTATGGAGTGCAGAGCCTTTACCTAACGTATCTTGCCAAGATGTATTAAAATACAAAAGAAATACAGAAATTGTGTCTGAATTTTTATATCCTGACGATACACATGAAGAAGGAAAAATTTTACGATTAAAACAGCAATATTTTCTCGTCTCCGCTAGTCTTCAAAGCATTGTCTCTTCTTATCGAAAATTAAACAAGAGTATGAAAGATTTTCATCATCATGTAGCGATTCATATTAATGATACCCACCCTGTATTAGCCATTCCAGAGCTTATGCGTATTTTCATCGATCAAGAAGGAATGGGATGGGATGAAGCTTGGGAAATTACAACTAAAACCATTTCTTATACAAACCATACAACACTAGCAGAAGCATTGGAAAAGTGGCCGATTCATATTTTTAAACCTTTATTACCACGGATATACATGATTGTGGAAGAAATAAATGAACGGTTTTGTCGAGATTTATGGGACATATTTCCTGGAGAGTGGGATCGAATTACAAATATGGCGATCATTGCCCACGGTGTAATAAAAATGGCGCATCTAGCAATTGTCGGTAGCTATAGTGTAAATGGCGTAGCGAAAATTCATTCAGAAATATTAAAACAACGGGAAATGAGGCAATTTTTTGAAATCTTCCCGGAAAAATTCAATAATAAAACAAACGGCATCACACATCGACGGTGGTTATTAAAAGCAAATCCTGAGCTATCACGGCTTATTACTGATGTCATTGGTTCTAACTGGGTTTATAAGCCAGAACAGTTGATGGAATTAAAACGACATGCTTATGATCCAGCCATTAAGGAAAAATTTTTGCAAGTGAAGCAAACGAGAAAGCAAATATTAGCCAACATCATCTATGAACAAAATGGCATAAAGGTAGATGAACACTCTATTTTTGATGTTCAAGTAAAAAGGCTTCATGAATATAAGCGACAACTGTTGAACGTCTTTCACATTATGTATTTATATAATCGCATAAAAGAAGATTCGAGCTTCACGATATATCCGCGAACCTTTATTTTTGGGGCAAAAGCTTCACCTGGGTATTATTATGCCAAAAAGGTTATTAAGCTGATTAATTCATTAGCAGATAAGGTGAATGAAGATCCGTTTGTTTCTCAAATGATAAAAGTCATTTTTTTGGAAAATTATCGCGTTTCTCTTGCCGAAAAAATTTTTCCGGCAGCGGATGTTAGTGAACAAATATCAACAGCTAGTAAAGAAGCTTCTGGAACAGGAAATATGAAATTTATGATGAATGGAGCGTTAACATTAGGGACATTGGATGGGGCTAACATAGAGATTTTGGAAGAGGTCGGAGAAGACAATATTTTTATTTTTGGATTAAAAGCCGAAGAGGTATTAAACTATTATGAAAACGGAGGATACCGTTCGACAGAGTATTATCATCATGATCCGCGCATACGGAAAGTTATCGATCAGCTGATGAATGGATTTTTCCCAGATGTAGAAGATGAGTTCGAGCCGATTTATGATTCGTTATTGTCCCATAATGATCAATACTTTGTCCTTCGAGATTTTGCCTCTTATGTGGAGGCTCAAGAAAAAGTCGAAAAAGCTTATCAAAATCAGTCGTCTTGGCTGGAAAAAGCAATTATCAACATTGCTCATTCTGGTTATTTTTCTAGTGATCGGACCATTCAGGAATATGCGAAAGACATATGGAACATATCACCTGTTCGTAATACTTTGTAATAAAAAGGCTCTTTTCTAAAAGATTGTTTCTTTACCATAGCTTTTCGACTGTCCAGGCAAGCGACACGCTTGCTACACACTATAGTGTGACGTGAACCGAACAAAAGGCGATGGTCGGACAAATTACATTTGTCCGACCCCGTGCTTTGTTCGGTTCATGGACAGTCGAAAAACAACAATGTTTACGAAAACAGTAAAATAGGGTCAAGCTTCATCATCAGCTCTGACCCTTGTATGGCTCCTTTTCAAGTGAAGGGAGATCGCCGAAAATAGTCATGGTCTCATTTTCATCTAACAGTCGCTCGTATTTTTCATGGGCATTTGACGGAAAAATCGTTACATTTTTCCCTTCCATGTCTGTTCCAATAAAATTTTCAAATTCCTCCACATATCCAATTGGTTCGTTTGCTTCCATATACATTTCACTATAGGAATCAGGAGGCCATTCCAAATCTTGAGGTCCATCTGAAGTGCCATATTGTGCTACATCCTGAAAAATATCTTCAGCATCTGATACGACAGCATTTTGATCATCAAACGTAAACTTACCCCAAGGTGGCATAAAAACTTCTTCTTCAACAGGGCGTATATTTTTTATAGGTTGATTTACAGTATGTTCTTTACACGTTTTCGCTGTAGGAATTGCTTTTAGACGCTCTTCTTCAATTTCTCTGCCACAAACGGTACAAATACCGTATGTTCCTTGATTTATCCGCTCTAATGCCTCCATTACTTCTTCATATTCCTTTTCTAAATGTTCATTTAAAGCGATATCCTTTTCGCGTTCATATAGCTCTGTACCATCGTCAGCTGGATGGTTATCGTAGCTAGATATTTCGCCCATTGATTCATGAGGATGGCCACGCTCTAAACCGAAATGGTCAAAATCTTTCAAGCGTTGTTCAATCTCTCGTTTCATTTGTTGCAATTGATTTTGGAAGGTGGAAAGTGCTTTAAATGATCGCATGAGAAAAACTCCTTCCCATAATAGTTGTATAAGCCTATTATGAGCGAAAAAAATCAAAACATAATTGTAAAATGAAGGAATCCACGAAGTTAAATTATTTCAAAAAGCTTAGCATGCCAATTGCATCTAGAAAAACTATGATGATCGCGATTGGTGTGAAATACTTAATTAAAATAAACCAAATATTCATAAAGGTCTCCGTAACTCCTGAACCAAGCTGAATCTCTTCAAGCAATTGCTGTTTTGGAAATCGATATGCAACAAATAATGCAATGAATAAACCGCCTAACGGTATTAGAATATTGCTTGTCACATAATCAGCAATGTCAAAAATGGTTTTATCCCAAATAAGGACATTGCTTAACACTCCAAAAGATAAGCATGATGGGACACCAAGGGCAAAAACAGATAGCCCCACTATCCAGGCTGTTTTATTTCGTTTAGAAGAATCTCCCTTTATGATCACCGCTACAATCATCTCAAGAAGTGAAAACGCTGATGTAAGAGCAGCGAATAAAAATAGGAGAAAAAATAATATCATAAAGAGAGTCCCAGCGAACATTTGCTCAAAAACGGTTGGCAACACAGAGAATATTAAAGTTGGACCAGCACTTGGTTCTAAACCATAAGTAAACACACCAGGGAAAATGGCTAATCCTGCTAAAATGGCAATAAAGACATTCATTAATACAACAGAAAATGCAGACTTTGGCAGACTTTGTGATTTAGGAACATAAGAACTGTATGTGACCATGATTGACATCCCAACACTTAAAGAAAAAAAGGCTTGCCCTAATGCAAATAAGATTGCATCTGTCGTTAATTTAGAGAAGTCAGGATAAAAAATAAAACGGACACCTTCCCATGCGTTTTCAAGTGTAAGGGAACGAACAACGATGAGTATAAATAAAATTAATAAAGCAGGCATCATAAAGCGGCTTACTTTTTCAATGCCGTCTTGAATACCGCGTGCTATGACAAAAATGGTGATGATCATAAAGATCAATTGAGCCAATATTGTAGCAAATGGGTTTGAAATAAGTTCTTGAAAAAAGACATTGTACTGTTCTACTGTTAATCTTGAAAGACTTCCTGATATTGCATGGAAAATATATATAATGATCCATCCACCAATAACACTGTAAAAAGATAAAATAATGAAACAAGTAACAAGTCCAATCAAACCGATGATGTGACTATTTGATGAAGGGGAAATTTTTTTATAGGCTGAAACTGCGTCAGAGCCAGCAAAACGACCGATGGAAAATTCAGCAAGCAATAATGGGTAGCCTAGTAAAACCATAAACAGTAAAAAAAGCAATAAAAATGCCCCTCCACCACTTGTCCCAGCTACATAAGGGAATTTCCAAATAGCTCCAAGGCCAATAGCTGATCCTGCTGCTGCAAGGACAAAGCCAATTTTTGAGGCCCATTGTTCATGAGTTATTTTCATCTTCAACACCTTTCTTTACAATAGAAAAATTTCAAATATTTTTTATAATAGAATGAATTTCATAATTCTTAGCCCTTGTCCTCCAACGAGTTCAAGAAATTAAAAAAGAAGCACCTCCCCAAATCTTGTATAATGGTCATAGAC
>JAUSTR010000032.1 GCA_030812955.1 Bacillus alveayuensis | reverse complement strand
TTTCCGAACGACGGAAACACCTGCACAAACTCAGGAAAGTAGCGATCGAGCCATCGAATCATTTGATTGTGGACGGCATTCCGTTCCTTGAGTAACGACTCTCGAAACGTGCTTCCTGCCCGTAATTCCGCCTCCACCTCATGGAGAATGCGTGGATAGCTAAAACGTCCGTCTTTGACCAGTTTCGCAATGACAAGAGCATCTTTGGCATCATGCTTCGTTGGTAAGTTGTCGTCGAGTTCTTTCGACCGTTTGACGTGCATCGGGTTGACCATCACCAACGGGATCCCTTTTTCCTCGAGGAAGTAGGCGAGGTTCAACCAGTAATGTCCGGTCGGTTCGATCCCGACGATCACTTCCGTTTTGCCGAATTCCCTCATCGCCTCTTGGATCAGCGCATAGAACTGTTCAAATCCGGCTCTCGACTGGAACACCGGAAACCGCTTCTTCAGCTCCCGTCCTCGTGCGTCCACGATCGCTGCGTAATGTTTTTGCTTGGCAATATCCATTCCAATCACTAATGTTTGATCGGTGACTTGTTCAATTTTGCGATTTTGTGTACAATTCATAGTGAGTCCTCCTTGGTTTGATGATAGGTGCTTGTTGACACCCCTGCATCATACCAAGAGGGCTTTTTTCTTTCAAGTCCCCCAAAACCTTTCTAACAGGAATGCTCCTTGACTGAAATTTGTTTAGTATACGCAGCAACGATGGCATAAGTGCAAAAGAAAAAGGAAACGAGAGTTAATATAAGAATACATGCAACCATAGTGTTTAATTTTAATCCGAAAAATTGATCTGCTATCAGTAATCCTCCTATGAAAACCGTGTATAGAAAAGTTAGACCATTGTTTAAAATGTTATTTATAAAATTAGCTTTATGGGATTCACCAATTTCATAGGGATGCTCCCAATTTATCCGTGGGTATAACGCTGTTGAGAATATTTGAAATAAACCACTCAGTCCACCGTAGGTGAGCATAATAGTGATTGATAAAGCATACAGAAAAATGTTTACATTTATAAAAACAGAAGATAATAAGACTACGAAAAAAGTGACTAGAAATGTAAAAATAAAATATATATACCATTTTTCTTTGACAATATCCCACATTGTATATTTGGTATAAACAAGCAAGTGTATATTCTTGGCCTCTGTATCAACCGCTAAAATCATTTTTAGTGAGTCGCCAACAATTTGAAATATGGCAAAAGCAAATACTGTTATAATGGATAAAAAAAACAACGGTGATGTTGAATCAATAAAATGTTGTACGACTGGCAAGGCGATTCCGATAAATATTAGCAAGCCAAATATAGTTTTTCCGATATGCCCAATAAACCATGAACTAACACGCTTAATATGAAGTATGTCTTTTACAAAAAAATATTTATTCGTATTTATGAACTTATCTTTATCAGATATAGAGCTTTTACGGGTACGAATTTGGTAATAAGGTATTAAATCTAAATGATTTAATGTTTTGATCCATATCAAAGTGAATACACCAGCTATTAATAGCATGAAAAGAAAAACGATGAAAAGTTTATGAAATTCCAGATTATATATGTCCTTAGGCAGACCGAGTTCCATTAAAAAAGACTGATATTTTATCACAATATCTGCTAATTTAATTCCAAATTTTTGTGAATTGAATAACAGTGAAGCGATCGTGAAGGGTAATAAAAAAAATAAGAGCCCAACGACTATAAATAGAAAAAAGCGATTTAATAAACGCAGTGATTGTATATAAAAAAAATGGGAAAACAAAAAGCGGAAGTATGAAAAAAACATAGTCATTATTAAACTTAATAGAATAATTAGCGGAAAATAGTAAATCAAAAATTTCAGCTCAAAACTTGAGTAATTTATATGTATCCCTAAAGCTACAGGTATTAACAAAACGAACCACATTATCACTGTATTTTTCAATGAGTCACCATAAATAGAAGCAATGACTTGTAAAACTCTATAACTTTTTAATTGAGACAACATTTTTGTCGTGTCATAATAAAAAACAGAAGATTTTTTATTAAAGAAACTTAATGAGTTGAGGAAAGCAAGAAATATTACAAAGCTCAAAAAGACATTTAACCATGTATTTGCATCTAGATCCTTGATGATATAACCAGTTAAAAATACTGTTAAAAAAAACAAAGCACTCATAATAAAAATCATAATGAGTGTAATCCATCTATATATCTTTCTAAGATCAATTTTATCCAGCTGCCAGTCTACTAAAAATTTTCGCAGAGCAGATTTTCTGTTATATTTTATTTTATTGATCATTTTATCTAAAAAAGAAAAGACAGAATTACTAGTAAACATTATTTAACTGGCACCTCCTGACTAGGTAAACAGAAAAAAGAAGGGGCATGTTAATTTTAGTATTAGCTGCGAATACAAGTTTTGCCGGATTTCCGCAGCTTGTGCTTGTACTCTTTCAGCTTTAATTACCAAGCAATAGCATATTTTCTTCCTGAATTTTGAATAACGTCTTTAATTGCAGTAATACCTCCAATTGCGCCGCTAAGTCCAGCTACTGCCGCTACAATCGACCAAAGAGTTGAACCTCCAGAAACCAAATCTAAACCGTATTGATGGTCTTTGAAATGGAGAATACCAGGTATCATAATTGTCTCCACCAATGGCTTTTCTTTTAACTTTATAACATCAACATTAATAGCCTTATTAGAATTCTTATAAACTAAATTTACACCGAAAAATCCTGCAACTAATATGAAAATCCCTGATATTATCAAAACCTTCTTCACTGTCTACTCACTCCAACCATAAGGGATTATTAACTGCTTATCATTTTATAAAAAATGTGCTCCAAATCAGTTGAATCCCCAAGTTTTAAGTCACTTTTCAGTTGATTCACATTCCCCTCTACAATCTTACGTCCAGAATGAATAATCATTAAATGCTCACACATTTTTTCAACGATTTCTAATATATGTGTACTAAAAACAATGCTGTTTCCTCTTTTCGCATATTCTATTAAATAATCTTTCATTTCTTTTAATCCAATAGGGTCAAGCCCAGAAAAAGGTTCATCCAAAACTAAAAGTTCTGGCTGATGAACAAGAGCAGAAATAATAGCTGTCTTCTGTCTCATTCCTTTCGAATATGTTTTAATAAACTTATCTAATTGATGTTCTAATTGAAATATCTTTGACAACCTCTCAATTTCTAACTCTTGTTCCTTACGTGGAACATCTCTTAAGCTAGCAACAAAGTGTATGTATTCTCTTCCAGTTAAATAATCGTATAAATTAATTACATCTGATACAAAACCAATTTTCCTCTTATATTCAGGTAAATAACTTTCTAGACCTTCCAATAACACTTTACCTTTATCTGGATTTAATAATCCTGTAATCATACTTAGCAATGTTGTTTTTCCTGCTCCATTTGGTCCAAGAATACCATAGATTACGCCTCTTTTGATTCTAAAACTTATATCATTAACCACCGGCACATCATTATATATTTTTGTTACTCCTTGAACCTCTAACATTTATATTCACCTCCCTCAATCAAAGAGTTCACTTAATGATTCAAAACTATTAAAAGTAAATCCCTCTATTTTATTACAAAACCTTCCAAATAAAAAGATAACAAGCATACAGTTAGTAAACACAAAAGCAGATATAGAAATAACTGGATCACTTATAAAATAGAATAATATTCCATTAAAGAGCAAATAGAAACCGAACAATATATTAATCATTACTTTAGCTCGGGTGCTTGGCAAATTCAACAAAGATTCATCTGAAAAATTTGGAAAAGTTGCTGTTGAAATTAAACCAATTAATAGCATAACAGGCATAGTCGATAAAATAATTACACTAAGAATTAGAAAATTAGGCTTAAATAAAATAAGTATACCGATAAAATAAATAATTAAGAAGGGGATCAATGCCAAAAGCATACTGATGATTTTTGCCATCGCAATATGCTTAGATTCCACTGGTAAAATCACTAAATTCCTAAAACTCCTTCCTTCCGAATCAATCGAAAATCGACTAACAATGCTATTCATGAACATAAATAAAACCGTAATACTTAAAAATACAGATGCGGATGTTGAATGAGAAGAAAGTGCGTCCATATTATTTTCAATAAAATAATAAGCACCTACAATTCCTATCAACCCCAAACTCATGATAACAAATACCATCTTCCATCGATATTTATCATCCCGTGTAAAAATTAACATATCCTTTTTCATAATAAATCTCACATGGGGGTGTATAAAAGGTATTTTTTCTAATAAAAAAATAATTGAAACAGTATGAATTTTCTTTTTAGCTTCTGCACGTACTGAACGAGCCTCTTGCATTTTTCCAAAAATATATTCAGTAATCAGCTTATTCAATCTTTTATCCGAAACCTTAAACAAAATGCCGATTACTATAGCATATGTAATCAGTGCAAAAAAAGGAGAAAAATTAAAAACTCCAACTGCCATAGAATGCGGAAAATATGTAAAACTAGCAATTTTAATAACTACTTTCACAAAAAAAGATTCATAAATCGACAAATAAAACGGATAAAAAAAGAAGTGAGTCATATTTTTCAAAAATGGTTTTATCAAATAAATTAAAAAAATAGCGTTGATTATATTTATACTAAAAAAAAGTAAGACAAACGGAAGCAATGATTGCTGCAAAGCTTTTTTTATCACCATTGTACTAATGAAAATAAAACGAATAACAATAACCAAGACTAATTGAAGTGCAAAAGTACCAAACAGAATAATCCCTGTTCCTAGACTAAGATTTAAAAAAAGAGATAATTGATAGAAAAAAACAGCAAGAACAAGCATGAAAAACATAAACTTTATGTATGTTCTCTCCAAAATTTTAGCTACAAATAGTTGATTTAAAGAAATTGGAGACAACACAAGAAGCTCTAAATCTTCAGCAAGCCAAAAACGATACAATTGATCGTAAATACCACTTATCAAAAATGAAAGAAAGACAAATAAATTAAAAATACTGAACCACTTTACATTTTCCACATCTGTACTATTTAAAATTCCATAGATCCATTTAAACAGTACAGTTGAAAAGGAGTTCATAAATAAAACAGTTACGGTGCTAATCAATGCTATTATTGTAGCAACACCCCATAACCTTTTTCGTTTATCTTTCATGCTTTCATCCTGGTACACAATTTTATTAATAGTTAACCGTGTCCGATTGTTCCATATAAGCCAAATTTTTTTCATATAAGTCTCCATTTCTCAAAGCCTTGTTGTTATAAGACCTTCAATTAACGCTGCCAAGAGAAGAAAAAATACATAGAGCACAAACAGTATAGACATATCTTTAAAATCTCTTTTTTGGAAAAAGGGCTTTTTTAATATAATGCACTTAAAAGTCACTACTGCAGGCTTTAGTGCGAATGCCCCAACAAGTATAATTGCTAGGATTTCAAAAACACCATGAAAAAATGTATATTTAAATACAAACCAAAAAGAGAATTCTTTTGATAAATAAAAGATACTAGTACTTAATAAATATCCTTGTAAAAGGATATACCAAAAAGAAACGAAACCAAATGAAAACACACCAATACATGCTGGCAATAAAATCATGAAATTATGAAAAAATATAGACTGCCACGTAAGCTCCTCATCATCGAGGTTTTCTGAAACTATTACTACAGCCTCCTGTTCCATGTCTGTTGCTTCTCTTACATCAGTTAACTGCAAATAAATCATTGGTCCAAAAAAACTTATTAAAACAATTAAAAGTGAAAGTAAAAAAACATCTCGATTTCTTTCCAAAAATGCCATACCAAACGCCTTAAGTCGAAATATATTTTTCACGTTCATACCAAGTCCTTGATAAAGTTAATTCTTTTTTGGAAGGATGGATGAGTTTCTTTCCACTCTTTCCTTTTGAAGTCAAACTCGTCATTCTCTTTTTCACTGATTCGCTCTAACTTCATTAATGTTTGAATATATAACTCCTTATTCCCCAATTGCCTTACAGCAAATTCATCTGCTTGGTGTTCAAACATTTTACTAATTTTATTCGGAAGCCATTCTGTGAGCCCTATTAAAGCGATTATACCAACTGGAAAAATAAGGATATACTGTCCCCATCCAAATCCTAGCATAATTTTTCTAGTAAAGAACATCAGCAAACTAATAAGCGTCGCTACTCCAAAAGTAATAAACAGTATCCAACGACCATGCTTTCGTTTGATATGTCCAATTTCGTGAAATAACACTGCCTTTACCTCATCTAAAGTAAATTTTTTTATCAAACCTTCTGTCATGTAAATGTTAATGCTTTTTTTAGATGCAAAAGGAGTACTATACACCCAAGCATTCGTCTCATTCTCGGACTCTTTCTTCGTAAATAGGTTAACGTTTATACTACATGCAGCTTCTATCGTTTTTTTCAAAGAGTAAAATTGCTCGGTGAATCCCACATTTTCATAGTTCCCCATGAAACGATGTATTACAGTATAAACTAGCATTATAATAAGGGTTAACGATAAATACCAAGCAGCAAATAAATACCATTTGTCCACAATTTTTACATATAGGGATAGTGGAAAAAGGAAAAATGAGAAAAAGTAAGCAAGACTTCCTATAGTGAGTACAAAAATTATAACTATTTCTCTTTTTGAAAATTCAAGGAAATCTGATTCCTCCATTTCAGACTCTCCTTCAATATCCTCATCACTTTTTATCGTCCATTGGTATATAGCAGTTGTCAATGAAACTGATAAAAACGTCGGGAGAAAGATACATAACAAAATGCTCCAAATGTATGATTTTGTTAAAAGTAGTGCGTAACCCATCGAAAAATGATAGTTTAATATCAATGGAAGGATTCCAGCTAAGATAAACGGAACAAACAATGTAAAAAGATTGCGCCATGGAAGAACCTTGTTAATAAACAATGCCAAAAGAAAAGGCAATAAAAATGAACAACCATATATCAAAAAAGTAAGAGTTTTACTAAACTCCGTCTTCAATTGGATGGAGAATGATCCATCATTTTTTGCAGCACGTATTGTATATTCATTAAAAAAAAATTTCCTCTTACTAGACTGAATCGTCACTTCCTTACTAAAAGACGGTTCAACCCCTCTTCTCGTCATAACAGTCAGCTCTTCTCCAGCAGGTAAGATAATGTTTTCTGTATTGACTTTGATAAATTGATAATCAATAGGTCCAATATGAAAAGCGAGCGGACGATTGGTAGAGTCTTCTTCAGTATTTTCAATATCTAAAAGATAGTCCCCTTGGTATATGGAATAGCCAGTTAAAAGCTTCTGGACTCCTACATTTTTTTTTGAATCGAGAAGAATAAATGGCGATAAAACAGCTGAACGGATACTTAACTCAACCATAATAACCGAAACTGTAAAAAACGCCGTGACCAATAAAAATATGAGCATTCTTTTTTTCATAATAACTACTCTCCTTAATTTATAGGAAACTTGTCATAATCGATGGAATTGTTTTTAATGTCAAGTTTGCTACAAAGATAATACTTACAATAAGTAAAGGAGCAACCCGTCTTTCAGATTTCAATAATGCTTTAACACCAAAATACAATAAAACAAACTGCCATATTAAAAAAGGCTCAACTTGATTAAGAAGAGCAACAGCCACATCATGATCTAGATTTGGAACCAGAACCCGCAGTCCTACCGGTTCAAATACTTCTCCTGTAATTAAAACAAGTGTAGCAAAAGATATTGTTTTAAGAATAATTGGTACCCAACTAAAGCCAGCCACACTAAACACAATCCTAAAATTACTTATAGCAGGTGATAGAAGAGATATAATAAAATAGAGTAAAACAGATAACATCACCCACTCAATAATTACAGATCCGCAAATTAAGAATGTAAAAATAAAAAAGACAACAACGGTAGTAGATATAGAGGAGTCTAAATTAAATAAATATTTAATCTCTTTAAACGTATGAGGAAAAGTAACAACTGTCAGAATAATTCCACTCAGTAATATAATCAAAAAGGGCCTTAATGTATTTGGTTTTTCTTGTAGCTCATTGAACATTTTATAAGGTTCGACAATTGTTTTAAAATAAGACCCTAATAAGGATTTGCTTTGCATAAAATCCCTCCCACACAACACCATTTTTATAAAGTGAAGTAGCTCTAAAAATATCAGAACTACTTCACTCATGCATTACCAAGTTACTGCTTTTTTTCTACCTTTCTTTTTGATATACCACTTCAATGTCATTCTAGCAGCCCAAGCAATAGCAGTAACAGTTCCAAAAGAAAAGAATCCTAACACAACGCTAATTGCTGAAGCAACATCAGAGCCTGTTAAAACCATATTTACAATTTTAGAAGCCTTTTGTTGTGACTCATTCCAAGTAATTCTTTTGTCATTTTTATCTTTTCTACTGTATTTATAAATAACTTGAGCCAAATTCATTTCTACATTTTTAAATTCAGATGAGGCAACTGAAGTGCTACTTACTTTTGCAGTATCCATTTTAGGAGGAAATAGTAAAGAGCTAGCCAAAAACATAAATCCTAATACGAATACAAGAAAAACGCCCATGCTCTTTTTTCTACCACTTTCCATCGCAAATACCATTTTATTTCACCCCCTTTCAATTAGAGAGTAATTTATTTTCCCACCTCTTTTAAGCAATATCCAAATAGATAATTACCAAATCGTTCTTATAGATATTACAATATTTATTAACATTACTATAATAAAAAATTTTCTGTTTTTTAAAATTACATAAGTTTACATCTTGATTCATATAGATTATTGAAACGTTTCAAGTCCATTTATTACAATATCAAATGATTCCTTTATGCAATTCAAGGAAAGCATTGACCGCTCCTAGCCTACCAACCCAGTAGTCAGCAAGCTGAAAAAGGACATTACCTGCTCAGTGATACACTCTCGCTAACTTATTACTAGGATTGTGTGTCAACCACAGAAAATGATGAAGAGACGGCAATTTTTTACATGCCCCTTTATTTATTCAATTACCATATATAGGGTTAATTGTCAATTTAATTGCAGGAAATACATGTAAAACATGAAATATGAACTATTGGATAGAAAGATGAAATAGGTCGGAAGAATCGGAAAATCTGATATAAGAAGAATTAGACTATCTTGTAAATGAAGTTGGTCATTACTAAAGAACAAGCTGAGGACTTACCTGTTTGAAGCTGCAAAACAATGAATGGAAGAAGGAATTAAAGTTATAGATTCTGAATCGGAAATTACTATTATATTTGATCCGCCAACTGTAAAACTAAGAAAAATTAAGATAATAGGACTAGATCCGTTTCAACAAAATTGCAATAACTAGTATTGAATCTGTGAAAGCTTAACAGATTCAAAATCTTACAACTTATAGTATTCAGAATATTTCGGATTTTGATACAATCTATAAATAATAGAATTGTATAAATTACTACTTGCCGGAGGGAAAATAATATGAAAAGAGATTATGGTCTTTGTTTATGGACGTTTGGAGATATAGATTTTGAAAAGAAATGTAAAATATCCAAGGAGATTGGTGTTGACGGAGTGGAAGTCCAAGGGGATTTGTCACAATCTCCGGAAGAGTTAGCAGCGATTTTAAAAAAATATGACTTGAAGGTATTGTCCGTAACACCTGAAAATGTAGACATTTCCAGTTCTGATGAAAATATTCGAGCTAGTGCCGTACAATATTTTTTAGACCTAATCAGTTGGGCGAAAAATTTAGGTGCCAACAGAATCTGCTTACATGGTGATGTTGGGAAAATACATGGATGCGGAGATTTAACAAAAGACTGGGATTTGCTTGTAGCTAGTACGAAGGAGATTGTAAATAAAGCGGAGGAAGTTGGCCTTCAAGTTGTATTTGAAGTACTCAATCGGTATGAGAACCATCAAATCTTAACAGCAAAGGAAGCGATTTCATTAATTAATGAAGTAAAAAGCGACAACCTTTATATATTATTAGATGCATATCATATGAATATTGAGGAGGCTTGTCCAATTCAGGCAATCAAGGACGCAGGGAATAAGCTGGGTGTTTATCATGTCGCTGATTCCAATAGGCAAGCTATAGGTAACGGACACTCTGATATTAGAGGTCAAATAAAAGCTTTAGATGAAATTGGTTTCAAAGGACCGATTATAATGGAAATGGTCGCAGAAGGACCCAATCCATTTACGCCGATTAAGCATGGAAACTATTTAGATGTGGTGGTCAATTACTATAAAGAATCTTTAAGACAACTAAAACAATGGGATGAAATGAAAGTTCAAGTATAAAGAAATCTCCTGACAGAAGTCGTTTTATTTCGATTGATATGATTTCAAAAACATTTTAATCCCTGTTTAAACCTTTTGAAATCACTTGTGAATCATTGAGTTTTTATACAATCAAAGCCTTGTACAGTGGCATCATATTCAACATGTGGGGCGGGTGTGGTGATAGACTGGTCTGTATGCCTTGCAAAGTCCTATCACCTGCCCCTCTTTGCAAAAGCTCATGCCTGAATATAGAAATGAATGTTATACAGGAAGGGAATGTTTTTGTTTTTCAAACGGACTCCATACTAAGTTTATAGGAATCAAATGAACAGCGTTTGCGGGCTAACTAAAAGCAATGGATTTCGTCGAAAGCGCCATTTGGTTATTCACTCCGCTTAAGCAGCCACATGAATCAATACGTTTTGAAATTTGATTCAAATTTCTATATTTTTAAGTATGCTGCTTCTCTGCAATCCGATTATTTGGCCTTTGCCGTAGTTTCCAATGTTATACATCATTGGCATAATCGATGTTTTTGCATCCGACCAAAACCCAATAATCGATGCAAGCGCAACAAAAATACTGCCGCATTTTGTAATCTTCCATATCACTATTAAACAAACTTCTTTCTGAAAAAACTAAATTATATCCAGAATTTCTTATCTAAACTATGATAATAGATAGGCTATACGGTATTTTGTGTATGCTCTATCTATTATTTTTTTACATAAGTAAATATCAATACTGAACGCAAGTTAAAAAGGGAAATGGCAGATGCAAGTAAAGATGTCCTTATCATTGCTAAAAACAAGCGTATATAAGAGTTAGAGGAAGAAGTCAAACGGTTAATAGGTATTTTGGCACAGACATTGTGATGATTATGATAGGTATATAATGACAATAGTTAATGCATATTTATTGCGTATTAGCAGGAAATAGCGAAGCTATAAAAGGAGTGTGTACATAATGGTTGGAGTAGAAATTGATATGGTTGTTACAGACAGCTTGAAAGCATTGGAATTATACGAAAAAATATTCGATATCGAGCGTGTTGAGGTTACAGATTTTCCTAAAGGTGAAAATGAAGTCATTTTTACCCTATACGGAGTACGCTTTCACATGTTGGATGAAAACCCAAAATTCGGGTTGAAAGCCCCAAACCCGGATGAACCTAAAACGATTTGGTTTAACATCCTTGTTCCTGACATCAAGGAAACATTTTCAAAGGTGACCAGTGCGGGCTGTACTGAGGTGCAACCGGTGACTGAAATGCCTGATTACGGAGTGTCAAATGCCATATTTATTGACCCTTTCGGCTATCAATGGATGCTGCATCAAATACACAAAGAAGTGAGTTTTGAAGAACGCACACGACTTTGGGAGGAAAAAAGGGATAATTAACAATTGGTGCATTATAAGCATAATACGAAGTTAAATTGGTTTATTTTACGAATCGAGTTACCCGCAAAATTATACACAATTTATAGTAGAGTAGAAAATTGTGGTATGTCAACACTAAACTAGACACTTTTTTTGAGGTGTTTCTCTTTATACTCCATTGGGCTCAAATACCCTAGCGTTCCATGGATTCTAATATGATTAAACCAATGAACATAATCATCTAATTCCATTTTGAGTTGTTCTACACTTTCGAAATTTTTACCTTTCACAAACTCGGTCTTCATGATTTTAAAGGTTGCTTCAGCTACTGCGTTGTCTAGGGGCAGCCTTTCATGCTTAACGACCGATTAATCTGAAAAGTATCTTAGAGCTTCATCAATGGTCTTGTTTTTGAATCCGTTGCCTCTGTCTGTGTGGAATAATTGAATTTCCGCAAATCACGGTCGACAATGCTTCATAGACGAGTTAGGCATCTTTGTTGGGACCTGCACTATGGCCAATAATTTCTCGATTATAAAGATCGACAAATAAACAGATGTAATGCCATTTTTTTCACTCTCACGTATGTTAAGTCGCTAACAACAACTGTTAATTCCTCTTGTGGGTCAAATTCCCTTTTCAACACGTTTTCCACTTTTGATTCATTGCATTTATCCACATGGGGCTTAAACTGGGCAACTGTATAGTTTGATACCAGCCCGCTTTTTTCATGATTCTGCCAATTCTTCGCCTTGAGGTGATGATGCCAAGCTTCTTTAATTCGTGTTTAATCTTCCGTGTACCATCGTTATGTCGGCTTTTCTGGAAGATCTCCAGTATGGCAGCTGCCAGTTCATCTTCTGAATGATCTTGCTCTTTTGCTTTGTCGTAATAGGTGCTTCTTGGAAGTTTTAGGACATTGCACATTGCTGATATCGAGTATTTGTGTCTGTTATTCTTGATCACATTTACTTTTGTCCTAGTATCAGCGCGGCTTGCTTTAAACTATCATTCTCCATCGTTAAACGCTTGTTTTCTTTTCGAAGCTGGATCAATTCATTTTCTTCTGGAGAACGATTGTCCTTCTCCTTAAAGGAACCGGATGTTTTGCTTTGTTTGATTCATTTATCCAACGCAGAAGGTGTCAAATCTTACTCACGAATAATCTCTTTTCGGGGCTTTCCGTATTCATAAAGCTTGACCATTTGGGCCTTAAATTCTGCAGTGACTTCAAAGTTTTGGGTTGATGCTTAACTATTCGAGATTTAGGGAGGTACTTCCTTTTTTTATGTTCTGAATTCCTTGTCATGCAAGAACTAAAAGTTAAGAAATTCACTCAATTTTTAAATTTTTTCTCTTTCTTGAGCATCTTTCGGAGTACCATTCACATAACCTGAATTTGTTAATTTCTTTTGTATACAATCTATATGGACTCGCTACTCTTTCACTAACCTGTTCGTCACACAAAAAACGTTTCTGTTTATTGCAGAAACGCACCTGTTTGAAAAAAGAACATCGTTGCTATTTGAACAAAACACACCAAAATTTAATTAATGGGAATAGATACGTTGCTTAACTGATGACCTTTAGCATCATAAGCCACTTAGAAATATTTTGTCACGACCAAAGTATCGCCTCTTTGCAGTTCAGCAAGCAACTTCATGCTTATACACGTATGAGCCCCCAGCAGTTTTAAGGTATGTTAAATTTGTTGCTTTGTATGTTTTATATTTCATGTTATTTTCTCCTTTGATTTATGTCACTATGTTTTGACACCTTTTGAAGCCTTAATAATACTAGATTTTTAATGTAGAAGTTATTGTGCACCTATTTTAAGCATTATTTTATAAAAATATAGTTTTTATAAATTTACTTAATTCCGATAACTAAACTATCCGATGATGTATAAAAGTTTGTGTAAAGCATTTTGCTAGACCAAAAGAAAAAAGGTAGGGTATTCTCTGATTTGACCAACAACACATTCCAGAGAAAGGAGAACCCTACCTATGTCTAAAAGTATATCGAATATCGACTGGGCAAATCAACTGGAAAATGCCATTCGTCAGTTTGTGAAAGGAAAATTAGAACTGATTATGCGGGAAGAGATCAATCATTTTCTCGAAATCGAACAAGCGGACACATCCAATATGAGAAACGGCTACTATCAGCGAAACCTAGATACACAATACGGTCGGATTGAAGGCCTTTTGGTCCCAAGAGACCGAAACGGGGAATTTCA
>JAUSTR010000031.1 GCA_030812955.1 Bacillus alveayuensis | reverse complement strand
ACTTGCATGTATTAGGCACGCCGCCAGCGTTCGTCCTGAGCCAGGATCAAACTCTCCGAAAAAAGATTGAACTTGCACATGGAAGTGCTGACATCGACGTTGTCACAAGATGTGACGTCTTTAGTCGGTGTTCCTTGCTCATTAAAAAGAATTAACGGAACGCTTCGTTTTGTTTAGTTTTCAAAGATCAAGCCAAAAGACATATTAATTATATTACAAAAATAAAAAACCGTCAACATTTTTTTCTTAAAGCGACTTTTTTAATATATCATCTGCGAACAGAAATGTCAATAGCTTTTTAAGAGACATATGTTACTATATCAATTATTTCATATATTGTCAATAAGAAAATACCTGCTTTTTTTACGCAGGTATTTTTACAATATAACAGTTTTAATGATAATTAGTGCAGCGATACCAGGCAGTCCTAATAAACCAGATATGGATGACGTTACAACATTGATCGGGATATGAAGGCCAATGCTTGTTCCAAATGCATTTAAGAAAAACAGCAGCAGTGCTCCAATCACTAATTTAGTCGCTAAATGACCTATTAATTTTACTGGTTTCAGTGGTGCTCCTACTAATAAAAGCATTAGGATAAAACCACTAATTCCAATAATCAAAATGATTGGTTCCAAGCCAACCCTTCTCCTTCCTCTCCTGAACTTATTCAATATATTACTATGTTAAGGTTGTCTATGTTTAGAACTTTCACACGGATATAAAAGTTAAGTGCAAAGTCTCTGCTGCTTAAGTTATAATTTCTAAATATAAAAAACGGATGTCCATAAGTGTCTGATGTGCCTATCACAATATTGAATAATATCCTGTGGGGGCTGGCACTTATGCTTTGGACATCCTCTTTTCTTTACTTTAGTGTTACTCTTCGATTTTTCGCTTCTTTTAAAAGAAAAAAATATTTTGACTCCGCAAGCTTTAGTTCGTAAAGAACTTCAGGAGACGGTTCTACACTTTTTTCAATAATCTTTTTTTGCCGATTCCATTGTTCTTTTAATTCCAGCAGATCCAGAAGTAATTTTTCATTATATTCCTTTCTAAGCCACCCTTTTTTTCGAAAAAACACGTTGTATTCTGCCTCCTAAATCATACCTTTTTAAATTTCTCTTCTACCCTCCAGCGCTTTCGAAAGAGTTACTTCATCAGCATATTCTAAATCTCCCCCAACTGGTAAGCCATGTGCTATTCGCGTTAATTTAATGCCAGTAGGTTTTAAAAGACGGGATATATACATAGCAGTCGCTTCCCCTTCAATATTCGGGTTTGTTGCTAATATGACTTCTTGAACTTCATCACTTTGTAGACGTTTCAACAAATCAGGAATTTTAATGTCTTCTGGACCTATCCCATCCATCGGAGAAATCGCACCATGTAAAACATGGTAAAGACCGTTGTATTCCTTCATCTTTTCCATAGCAATGACATCTTTAGGATCTTGCACAACACAAATCACACTTTTATCACGACGTTCATCTTCGCAAATATAGCATGGATCCTGATCAGTAATATGACCACAAATGGAGCAATATGATAAATTTCGCTTTGCATTAACTAGAGCTTTAGCAAAGTCCAAGACAGTATCTTCTTTCATATTTAGTACAAAAAAAGCCAGACGAACGGCCGTTTTCGGTCCAATCCCTGGCAACTTCATAAAGCTATCAATTAATTTTGATATTGGTTCAGGATATTGCATGAATGACAATCCTCCTAGAACAGACCAGGTAAGTTCATACCTTTAGTGAATTTTCCCATTGTTTCGTTTGTTAAATCATCTACCTTTTTCAGAG
This sequence comes from Bacillus alveayuensis, assembly GCA_030812955.1. Classification (GTDB taxonomy): domain Bacteria; phylum Bacillota; class Bacilli; order Bacillales; family Aeribacillaceae; genus Bacillus_CB; species Bacillus_CB alveayuensis. The sequence goes on along the minus strand of JAUSTR010000031.1, from coordinate 12,323 downwards.
CATCATTCGTTGCCGCTAAAACTAGATCTTGTAGCATTTCGATATCTTCAGGATCCACCACTTCTTCATTAATGTTGACTTCCAAAATTTCTTTATGACCATTTGCAATAACTGTCACCATTCCACCACCTGCTGAACCCTCTACCGTTTTCTCAGCAAGTTCTTCTTGTGCCTTTTGCATTTCTTTTTGCATTTTTTGCATTTGTTTCATCATTTTTTGCATATTTCCCATTCCGCCACGCATCATATTTGATCTCCTCCAACTTTTATTCTTTTATTTCAATAAGCTCTGTACCAACTAACTTTTTCGCCTCTCTAATAAGAGGGTCTTCATCCACTTGTTCTGTTTCATCACTATGCTGCTTGCGGATAAATTCTTCTCTTATTTTACTCCATTCCTGCTCTGGAACGCCGATCATTTCCAAGTGCCGCCCGAGCAATCCATGTAAAATTGATTGTATATTCGACTGAACATTGTTTTTATTTTCAGCGACCATCTTACAATGAATCTCATATTTAAATTTTAACACAAAAGCTTGTTCCGAAGCAGCTACTGGTTCACTATCATTTAATAATGCAGCATGTGATACTTTATTTTGTTGCTTTAATGTTTCTAATAAATCACCCCAAGAACCTTTTACTAATTCTAAATCTCTACGTGTCGCTTGTTTTAAAATTTCATGGATTCGGCTGACAGGAGTTTTGTAGCCACTTTTTATATTGCGTTGTGGCTGCAGTTTTGGTTCTGTCTTTGAGTGATCTTGAAGGTCGCCTTGCTTTAGAGAAACAATCTCTTGCTCAAGCTCTTGAACACGTTGCAGAAGTTGCTGATACTCTTTCCCTTGACTATAAAGCTTCGGTTCCTCTTGGCAGAGCTTTACAATTGCTACTTCTAAAAAAATTCTTGGGTGATTCGTCCACTTCATCTCCTGTTGACTTTTATTTAAAACATCAATCGCCGAGTAAATCTGATCAGAGGAAATTTCTTTTGATAATGTAATAAACGCTTCATCTACTGATACTCGCTCCAACACCTCTTCTAAATTAGGAGCTGTTTGATAAAGCAATAGATCTCTATAATAATAAATCAAATCTTCTATAAACTTCAGTGGATCTTTACCGTGTTTCATTAACTCGTCTAATGCTTTTAAAGCAGAAGACACATTTTTTTGATGAATAGATTGGACAAGATTTGCAATAAATTGTTGTGATACAGACCCTGTTATTAATAAAACATCATCTAATGAAACGCGTTCATCACTGAACGAAATAGCTTGATCTAGCAAACTAAGAGCATCACGCATTCCACCATCTGCTGCACTTGCAATTACATGTAAAGCTTCTTCATCAACAGACACTTGCTCATGATCCACTATTTCTTTCAAACGGCCAACAATTGATTGAACAGAAATTCTCCGGAAATCAAAACGTTGACATCTTGAAATGATTGTAAGTGGTATTTTATGAGGCTCTGTAGTTGCCAAAATGAAGATCACATGTTTTGGCGGTTCTTCTAATGTTTTTAATAAAGCATTGAAGGCACCAATAGATAACATATGAACTTCGTCTATAATATAAACTTTGTATGCTACTGAGGAAGGTGCATATTTTACTTTATCACGAATGTCTCGTATTTCATCTACACCATTATTGGATGCTGCGTCAATTTCAATGACATCTGAAATGGATCCATTTGTGATCCCTCTACAGGCTGCGCACTCATTACACGGTTCAGCAACAGGTGCTTTCTCACAGTTCACAGCTTTCGCAAATATTTTCGCTGCACTTGTTTTACCTGTTCCGCGAGGGCCAGAAAATAAATAAGCATGTGAAAATTTATTTTGTAAAAGGGCATTTTGCAATGTTTTCGTGACATGTTCCTGACCGACTACATCACGAAACTGCTGCGGCCGAAAAACACGATATAACGCCTGATAACTCACGAAACGCCCTCCTTTTTGCATCATCTATCCTATTATACCGTATAGACCTTTCCAATGACAAAACAATGTTAAATCCATTTTGCTTCCCAATGCTCCCTAAAGGAAAATTCCCCTTCTTTCAACAGAAAGAATCTTATCTTTCTCCCACAAACATTTTACTCATACTTAGCAAACCACAAAAACCATAGGCAAACACCAATTGTTAGAAGCCAAATGTTCATAGCGGTAGTGTAAATTCCAAAATACAAAAGAAAAACCCATCCCTTTAGGATGAGCTTGAATTTTATGTATGATAACTGCCGTGCACCTTCTGTCGATTAGCAATCCCAGGCGTTGCTCAAGCAGTTAGCTCCATCTAGGCACCCCTACGGCACATGGGAGCTTCCACTTAATGCTGCTTCCTTCCGGACCTGACATGGTTCATGGATTCCCATTGCGTAGGACCCAAACATCAACACCACTTACTTAAGACAGACCCTGAAATTAACTAACCTCGAGAAGGGATTCAGTCCCGCTAGAGCGGATTGCGGGTACAGGGCACCGCTACCTCCCCACTTAGCACGGCAAAGTTGAAACCTCATTCAATTGTTGCGTCAAGTTGACGCATATACAAGTATATATGGTTTTACATAAAATTTCAATGATTAAACACTGTAAAATATTACTATTAATCATTTTCAAATGGATTCATTACTTTTTTATTGCTTTTTTTCTTTTCTCGTAACTTTTTAAAAAAATTTGTTAATAATAGAGCACACTCTTCTTGCTTTACTCCACTTACGACTTCTGCTTGATGATTAAATCGTTCATCTGTCAGCAAATTCATAAGAGTTCCAGCACATCCAGCTTTTAAATCAGAAGCGCCATATACAACCCTTTCTATTCGTGAAAGAACAATTGCACCCGCACACATCGGACATGGCTCTAACGTGACATATAAAGTTGACTTCTCCAAACGCCATGTTCCTAACTTTCGACAAGCTTCGTCAATAGCTAATATTTCAGCATGTGCTATAGAACGTTGCGCTGTTTCACGTAAATTATGTGCCTTCGCAACAATTTGATTATCAACAACAATGACAGCACCAATTGGTACTTCTCCAATTGTTTCGGCACGCTTTGCTTCTTGAATAGCTAATTCCATAAAGTACTCATCTTTATTCATTACCGGCTCCTTTTAAAATAACATAATGATGGCGATCTGAACCTCAGCCAGATTAAAGTCGCAGATTCTTGTGTACCAAAGAGATCCGTCTATCCCTTCGTATAGACACTTACTCTAGTTCCACAAGACTTTCATGGAAAAACACAAATATGTTTAGCGGCCTGTCGGCTTGGTGCAAAACCTTTTTTGATGATTTCATCCCGATGACAAAAGTCACAGGCTTTCGTGGCAGGTATTCTTGTTAACTCATTATATCATAAAAAAACTGTATGAACGTCAAGCTTATTCTACCCTTCGTTTAAGGTGAAAGAAACTGATCGAGAAAGATGTACAATATCAACGAGGATGATATATTCGATAACGAAAAGTCCTTTGGACAAATCTTTTTAATAAAGGCTCTTTTCTAAAAGATTGTTTCTTTACTATACGATAGCTTTTCGACTGTCAGGCAAGCGATACGCTAAAGCAACAAAGTTTACGAAAACAGCCTTAATAAAAAATTAAGGATTCCTTTTTCCTATAGGAATCCTCTTACAGCAAGTGGGGACGTCGACTATTTAGTTAGACTGTTTTATATCAAAAACAAAAATTCGTTACGTAATGTAACGAATCAATCCAATCTCCATTTTATGCGCTGGATATTTCAAAATATGGCGGAGGAGGAGGGATTCGAACCCCCGCGGGCTTTGACACCCCTGTCGGTTTTCAAGACCGATCCCTTCAGCCAGACTTGGGTACTCCTCCTTATCGACAAGATTTAATATATCAAAATTCATTTTATATGTCAATAATTTTTTTTGAGGCTGTCCATAAGCGCCTGACGTCACGTGGTTATCACATTTATAAAAGCATTATTCAATAGAATATACTGTTGGTGAACACTTGGGCGTTTGAACAGCCTCTAATAATGGATTTTTATCCAATCACTTCTTTATTTCCCATATAAGGACGAAGAACTTCAGGGATGATAACTTTTCCATCTTCCTGCTGATAATTTTCTAAAATGGCTGCTACCGTTCTTCCAATGGCCAATCCAGATCCATTTAATGTATGAACTGGTTCAGGTTTTGCCTTTACATCGCGGCGGAAGCGAATATTGGCGCGACGAGCTTGAAATGCTTCAAAATTACTGCAAGAAGAAATTTCACGATACGTATTATAGCTTGGAAGCCATACTTCGAGATCGTATTTTTTCGCTGCAGTAAAACCTAAATCAGCTGTACACATGCTCATCACTCGGTAAGGAAGACCTAAAAGCTGCAATACTTTCTCTGCATGTCCCGTTAATTTCTCTAATTCTTCATAAGAATCTTCAGGTTTTACAAACTTCACAAGCTCTACTTTATTAAATTGATGCTGACGAATTAAACCACGCGTATCTCTTCCTGCAGAACCTGCTTCAGAACGGAAGCACGCACTATAAGCAACATAATTAATCGGTAGTTGACCAACATGTAAAATCTCATCACGATGTAAATTGGTTACAGGCACTTCTGCTGTTGGAATGAGAAAATAGTCTTCCTCTTCAACTTTAAATGCATCTTCTTCAAATTTCGGTAGTTGGCCGGTTCCTGTCATACTTGCTCGATTGACCATATAAGGTGGCAGCACCTCTTGATATCCATGTTCTTCAACATGTAAATCTAACATAAAGTTTATGAGAGCACGTTCAAGTCTAGCTCCTAATCCTTTATAAAATACGAAGCGGCTTCCTGTTACTTTTCCAGCACGCTCAAAGTCTAATAATCCAAGGTTATCAGCAATTTCCCAATGCGGCTTTGGCTCAAAGGTAAAGCTTGGGATGTCGCCCCATTTACGCACTTCAACATTATCTTCTTCAGATTCGCCAACAGGAACTGTTTCATGAGGAATATTCGGAATAGATAACATGACATTTTCTAGTTCAGTCTCAACTTTCCTTAGCTCTCCATCTAATACTTTAATTTGTTCCCCTACATGTCTCATTTCTTGAATTAAATCATCAGCATTTTTCTTTTCCCTTTTCAGCACAGCAATTTGAGAAGATACTTCATTTCGTTTACTTTTTAATTCTTCAGTTTCTGCTATTAGTTCTCGTCGTTTTTTATCAAGTTCTTCAAATTTATCAAAATCAGTTAAGTCTTCTCCTCGATGCTTTAATTTCTCTTTTATTTCAGCAAAATTTGCTCGTAAATATTTAATATCAAGCATATTTTTTCACCCCTCGTTTAGTTTAAATATGGTATTTAATATAGTCTCTTTTCTAAAAGATTGTTGCTGACTATACTATAGCTTTTCGACTGTCAGGCAAGCGGTACTCTTGCTATGTCACTTACAAGCGTGACTTGAACCGAACAAAAGTCTATTACCGGACAAATGTAATTTGTCCGACCTCGTGCTTTGTGCGGTTCATGGACAGTCGAAAAGCAACAAAGTTTATGAAAACAGCCTGGATAAAATAAGAAAAGCGAAAGCGCCCCGCTTAGCGACGTATGAACTGGACCGATCCACATGAGATAAAGGAAACACGAAGAGCGAAAGCGTCGATGTTGACTTATCGGAAGGAGGAGAGGGAAGTTCACTAGTCGCTGGGCGGCTTTCGCTAGACATCCATAACTATATAAAAGGGTTTATTCCTTCGTGATCATGATATAAATTCTGATATAAAAATAAAAAAACTCTCATCCCTTCATCATAAGGGACGAGAGTTTCCCGCGTTGCCACCCTTTTTGAAAACAATCGTTTTCCACTCATAAAAGGTAACGGTTTAACCGTAAATGCCTACTTACAGTATATATACTGTGTTCAACATTTCACTCAAGGATGGATTCACAAACTTCTTTCACTGATTCGCACCACCCATCAGCTCTCTGAAGAAAGAAAAGCTTGCTACTATTTCCTCTCATTGTTTTTACGATCTTTAATTTTCTACCGATAATGTACTATAAGTTTCGGAACAATTCAATCCTTATATTCATGAACTTGCTTTATATTCATGAACTTGCTTTGCTTTCTTTCACGATATTAAGAAAATACTGTGTAAATCTGTGATCATCTGTTAATTCTGGATGGAAAGAACATCCAAGAATATGTCCCTGACGTGCTGCAACAATTCGTCCGTCATGTTTCGCAAGAACCTCTACATCTTCACCTGCTTCCACAATGTGAGGAGCACGTATAAACACACCGATAAAATCATCAGCTACACCGGAAATTACTAATTCTACCTCAAAGCTTTCACGTTGTCGACCAAAGGAGTTACGTTCAACAGTGACATCTAAAACTCCTAAATGCGGTTCATCATACCCAACAATTTTCTTTGCTAATAGGATTAAACCAGCACAAGTTCCGAAAACTGGTTTTCCTCCTGCTATAAATTTTTTTAACGGTTCCATAAAACCATATTTATCAATTAATCGGCGCATTGTCGTACTTTCGCCGCCTGGTAAAATTAATCCATCTATATCTTCTAGTTGGGAAGGGTGTTTAATGATAACCCCTTCCGCTCCACATGCTTCAATGGATTGAATATGTTCACGAATTGCCCCTTGTAAACCTAACACTCCGATTTTCATAAACAAAAACCCCTTTTACCATCCACGCTCTTGCATACGATGTTCAGGTAATAAGCTTGAAATTTCAATACCTTTCATCGCATTACCAAGGCCTTTTGACAAATGTGCAATGAGCTCATAATCTTCATAATGTGTCGTTGCTTCAACAATTGCACGAGCGTATTTTGCTGGATTTTCTGATTTAAAAATACCTGATCCTACGAATACACCGTCAGCACCTAATTGCATCATTAATGCAGCATCAGCTGGAGTTGCCACTCCACCTGCAGCAAAGTTTACAACAGGTAAGCGACCTTCTTTTTTAATTTGAAGCAACACTTCATAAGGAGCTCCTAAATTCTTCGCTTCAGTCATTAATTCATCTTCACTCATTCCAACAACTTTACGAACTTGTGCATTTACTTTTCTCATATGACGAACAGCTTCAACGATATTTCCTGTTCCTGGCTCTCCTTTTGTACGTAACATGGATGCTCCTTCAGCAATTCGGCGACAAGCTTCCCCTAAGTCACGACAACCACAAACAAATGGTACCGTAAATTCACGTTTATTAATATGGAATTCTTCATCAGCTGGCGTTAATACTTCACTTTCATCAATATAATCTACTCCAAGTGCTTCTAAAACACGTGCTTCTACAATGTGTCCGATACGCGCTTTTGCCATTACTGGAATAGAAACTGCATTCATTACTTCTTCCACAATTGTAGGATCAGCCATACGTGCTACACCACCAGCTGCTCTAATATCAGCCGGAACACGTTCAAGGGCCATAACGGCAACAGCGCCAGCCTCTTCTGCGATTTTTGCTTGTTCTGCATTGACAACGTCCATAATGACGCCGCCTTTTTGCATTTCTGCCATACCTCGTTTTACTCGATCAGTACCTGTTGTATTTGCCATTTTGAATCCCCCTTAACCAAATATATCAATAAGTGCATAAGCTTATTTTATCCTAATTTTATTAAAATTCCTATCAAAATCAAAATGAATTATGAGATTATCAATATTTTCTAAAAAAATTTCTTAAAGTATTGATCCCTTCTGGGAAATATAGTACTGTAGCTTGACTTACACTTGACGATGACGTAATTGAATTTTCTGCTGCTACCAAATAGGTTGCTTTAAGTGTAAATAAAAACCCCTGACAATTGTCAGGAGCTTTTATATAGTTAAGAAAACCATCCTTTTACCATACCTGTAATTCCATCCCATATATCTCCGAAAATTCCACCAATTCCTCTCATTGTCAATATAAACCAGTTTGCTTTTTCAACTGTATTTTTTGTTACGAGATCAACTTTTGCTCCAGAAACCCCGTTAATAAAGCCTAAATCTTCTCCTTTACCTGTATACTCAACGGTCATATAACCAACTTTTGTACCTTTTTTAATTGGCGCTGTCAGCTCTCCCTTTTCATTGAGTATTTTTTCATCAAGCACATATTTTTCTTTATATACATCATTCTCTCCGCGTTTAATCGCTAGCAATAATGGTTCTTTCGTATAAATACTCACTTTTTTCTCTTTACCTTTTACAACAGGTAACGTCGATTCGCCTTTAATTTGATATTCCTTAGGAAATAATTCTTCTACAGAAAAATTACTGAACGCATAGTTTAATAGTTTTCTTGTTTCCTCAAAACGTGGAACATACGGATTACTACCGTTGCCTTTTGCATTCATGACAACCGTAATAATTCGCATTCCATTTCGTTCAGCTGTTGCCGTAAAACAAGAGCCTGCATACTCGGTGTATCCTGTCTTCAGTCCATCAACACCTTCCGTACCAAACACCAACCCTGGTAGCATCCAGTTCCAGTTTTCCATATTAATAGCATCATCAGTACCTTCTTGGAAAACCTTTTTTGGAATACTAGCAGTCTCTAGTACTTCCGGGTAATTCTTTAAAAGATTATATGCTAACGTAGCGACTGCACGAGCAGACATTTCATTTTCATCATCTTCTCCAGTTCCTTCCGGGTGCATTCCTTGTAAATCACGGTTATTTAAACCAGTAGCGTTGACAAACTTTGCGTTTTTAATCCCCATTTCCTTTGCCTTCTCATTCATCATTTTCACAAAGTTTGTTTCAGATCCACCAACAATTTCAGCAATCGCAATTGCAGCCCCGTTTGCAGAATAAATCGCCATTGCTTCAAACAACTCACGTACAGTATAAGATCCATCTTTCCTTAACGGAACGTTTGATAAATTCGTATGTTGAGATATTTTATATACATAATCACTTGGTTTATATTTTTGATCCCAAGAAACTTTCCCTTCCTCAATGGCTTCTAAAAGCAAGTATTCTGTCATCATTTTTGTCATACTTGCAATTCCTAATTTTTCATCGATATTTTTTCCATAAAGAATTTTACCAGTCGATGCTTCAATAGCAATGGCCGCCGAAGCGTTAATTCCTAGAGGATCATTTTCTGCTGCAAATGCCTTTTGCGTAAAAGGCGACGCAATACCGATTATCAGTGTTAATGTCATGATGAAAGCCAAAAATGATTTTTTTGTCATGTGCAACTCTAAAACCCCCAACTTCAAATGTATCTATTTGAATTGATGATATTTTCAACGTAAAACTTACACCAAATAAAATTTTATCATATAAAAAGAAAAAAAAATAGGACAGAGTCAAAACTCTATCCTAAAGTAGGAATTTTTAAAATTTCAAAAGGAATACGATTTATTAAGATATTGAATAGTTTGGTGCTTCTTTCGTTATTTGGATATCATGTGGATGACTCTCTCTTAACCCTGCACCAGTCATACGAACAAATTGGGATTTTTCACGCAACTCATACAAATTTTTTGTTCCACAATATCCCATACCTGCTCTTAAGCCACCAACAAGCTGGTAAATAGTTTCAGCTAAAGGTCCTTTATACGGGATACGACCTTCAATACCCTCTGGAACGAATTTTTTATTTTCTTCTTGGAAATAGCGATCTTTACTACCTTTCTCCATTGCCGCAACAGATCCCATACCACGATACACTTTAAAGCGGCGACCTTGATAGATTTCTGTTTCACCTGGGCTTTCAGAAGTCCCTGCTAACAAGCTTCCTAACATAACAGCATGTCCACCAGCTGCTAATGCTTTTACGATATCTCCTGAGTATTTAATTCCGCCATCAGCAATAATAGAAACTCCATGCTTACGAGCCTCTGTAGCACAATCATAAATAGCTGTAATTTGTGGTACACCAACTCCTGCCACAACACGCGTTGTACATATAGAACCAGGCCCAATCCCTACTTTTACTACATCTGCACCTGCCTCTATTAAGGCGCATGTTCCTTCGGCCGTTGCTACATTTCCCGCAATAATATTTAATTCAGGGTAAGTATCACGAATTTTACGAACTGTATCTAATACACCTTTAGAATGGCCATGTGCCGTATCTACTACAATTACGTCAACATTTGCTTCCACTAGTTTTTGCACGCGAGTCATCGTATCAGCTGTAACTCCAACTGCAGCTCCTACAAGTAAACGACCATGCATATCTTTAGCTGAATTTGGGAATTCAATGACTTTTTCAATATCTTTTATTGTAATCAGACCTTTTAGTACCCCTTGCTCGTCAACAAGTGGAAGCTTTTCAATTTTATGTTTCTGTAAGATGCTTTCGGCTTCCTCTAATGTTGTACCAACTGGAGCTGTGACTAGATTCTCTTTTGTCATTACATCCGATATTTTAGTGGAGTAGTCTTGAATAAATCGAAGGTCACGGTTCGTTATAATACCTACTAATTTTTGTTCTTCCTCATTATTAACAATTGGAACTCCTGAAATTCGATATTTCCCCATTAAATGCTCTGCATCATAAACTTGATGTTCAGGTGTTAAAAAGAAAGGATTCGTAATGACACCACGCTCAGATCTTTTTACCTTGTCTACTTGCTCTGCTTGTTGTTCAATAGACATATTTTTATGAATGATACCTAAACCACCTTGTCGAGCCATAGCAATAGCCATTTCTGCTTCCGTAACCGTATCCATTCCAGCACTAATAATTGGAATATTCAGCTTGAGAGTTTTCGTTAGTTCTACACTCAAATCGACATCACGAGGTAATACTTCAGATTTTGCAGGGATCAATAGTACATCATCAAAAGTTAAGCCTTCTTTTGAAAATTTTGTCTCCCACATAATGAAACCCCCTAATTTACGGCAAAATATTATTTGTAGATTAACAATATGAACAATCTCTGTCAAGAAGTCTAGGAAGAGTTTAAATATTTAGACATCTCTAATTAGGAGGGGAACAATGAATTCAATATGGAGATACTATACATCTTTTCATTCTTCACAAACGACTCAGCGATTACTGGAAAAAATATATAAAAAAAATGGCATTATTTCTCCTAATCAAAAGGCATTTCAAAACTGCTATACATTTATGTATTATATAATGCATGCAGAAAATTACTATAATACAGCCATTTTTTCCCCATTAGCTGTAAAACCAACTTTATGTTTTTATGGAATCTCTCAATTATTAAAAGGAGCTTTATTAACGGTGGATCCAGATTATCCCTCTAACTCCGCTGTACTTGCTCATGGTGTTTCAACAAGAAAACGAAAAAAACAGCATTATCAGTTTTTGAGTGATGAAGTAAAAATTCAAAAATATGGTTTATTCGGATATGTTGCAAATTGTCTGTTTCACATGAAACATGTCGAAGGTGAAAAATTTTCGATGAAATCGCTTTTAAAAAGAATACCTGAGCTTCAAGCACATTTTAAACATCATTTTCAACTGACAACTATGTTTCCAGTTCACCTCTCGAACAGTTACATACATATTGACAAATCGTTAGCAGATTACTATCACATCTCCACAGAACGTCTAAAGGAAATAATAAACACCAAGTTATCTGTTACTTTTAAACAGGAATACGATCATAAGCTAGTTTTTCAACCATTAACGCCATTTGAACGAATATGGCAATCAAAATTATTTTTTCATGTATTCGAAAATAAGTATTATTTACCTATTCATAAAGAAGATCTTAAAATTTTTCCTGAAATACTCGTCCATTATCTTATTCTTTATAATTTAAGTATGATATCTAGATATGAAACAGAATGGTGGTATGATTTGCTAAAAAGTCATTCAAGCGATGATTACATTTTTATTAAAAATTTCCTCGATATATCTCTAGTTAAAATCCCGATCATTACTTATTTCTACTTCCATTTTTTGTTTTTTAACAATAATGAATAAGTAATAGGTTTATGAGAGAAAGTGAGTTGTCATATGTTAATTTAATGAGAGATCATGCAAAAATGGAGGAGCATTTGTATTTATCAATGCTTTTGTGTGCAATATTAGGGTTCGTATTATTGCTTTGGGATCACTTGCAGGTGGAATTATAGGTGGTTGTATGTTTAGGGGATTATATCTACTAAGACATACATAAATAAATGTCAACGATTTCACCCAAAAAAGAAAGGTTTAAAAGACGTATGAAATATTATTTATAATACATGAAGATGTAGGAGAGGACTAAAAAAGAGTAGCTTCCTCGCGCTACTCTTTTTTATGTTGCCTGGCAGCGTCCTACTCTCGCAAGGGAAATCCCCAACTACCATCGGCGCTGAAGAGCTTAACTTCCGTGTTCGGTATGGGAACGGGTGTGT